>DATKZW010000648.1:0-9523 GCA_035527775.1 Sumerlaeia bacterium
ATGCCGTAGACGGCGCCCAGGTAATGGGACTTGTTGATCGTCTCCTGCCCTCCCACGCCGACGAAGACGTTCTTGTTGTGATTGGCGATGCCGGCCACCTCGTGCGGAACGAGCTGCCCGATCGAGACGATGCGATCCCACCGGCCTTCGACGAGAAGACGGTTGATCTCGCAAGGGATCGCGAAATCGACTTTGCCGTCGCTGACCTCGCGGACGAAATCGCGCGGGACCTCTCCGAGCCGCGCGAGATCCCTTCGCCAGTCGTGAACGTGAAAGCGATCCCAAGGAATGCCGGGGAACATGGCGTCGATCTCGGCCGGCGTCATCGGGGCGTGGGTCCCGATGGCGGGCATGATCTCGACGTGAGCGGATGCCGCCAGGCGACGGTAGAGCAAGACGGTGAGTTCGCCGGCCCTGGAGTGGAACCGCGTGAAATCGGGCGGCAGAAGCAGCACGCGGCGCAAGCCGCCGACTGCCACCGCCGAGGGCGGCTGTGCCACAAGACTCAGGCGAGACAGCATGGCGTCAATCAACTCGGCGGCGCGCGCTTCGTCGATGACGGACTCGGGGGATCCTTCGTGGAAGTATTCCATGTTTCCTGGTCTGTCAACGGCCCCGAGCGGGCTGGCGCGGGCAAGACGCCGTCGGGCAGACCCCCCGCAAGGCGCGCAAGAAGTTTGGAGCGGCCACCCCGTTCGTTATGTGTGTGGAACAGCGGCCCTCGGCTGTCACGCGCCCAGCCAACGTACGGTGGAGCGTTGCCCCCGCCCTACGAGCGGCGTCGCGATCCCCGTCGAGAGAGGGTCAGTCATACCGCCCGTACCGCTGAATCGCGCTCATGATCAGGCGCATGCCGGTGAGGCGCGAACCGTTATTGATGGACCCGGCGCACGAGAAGACCAGCCCCCGCTTCTCCCGGGCCATTTCGAAATCGCGCAGGAACTCGAGGACGATGTTCTCCTCTTCGTTGCGACTGTAAGTGAAGGGCGCAAGTTGCCCCGCTATCACGGCGCCCGGCATGTGCTCGCGAATCTCGCGGACCGTGACGGTCGGGCCGAAGTTCACGTGCTTCATGTCGAGTCGGGCGAGAATGGGCAGGAGGTGGCCCATGGCCGAATCGGAATGCTGGCCGCGCATGTCCTCGGGGTCCGAGCTGTAGCGCTCGAACATCCCCTTGAGGATCGGGTGCGCGAAAAGATCGTACAGTTCGGGGGTCAGCAGGCAGCAGTTGTCGTCGCAGAAGTAGAAGCCGTGCGGGGCGGTCTCGGGCGTGTATCCGGCTTCCTCGTCAAGGACGCGGCCGATTTCGAGCATCACGCGGAGAATGGCGTCGCGAAGCCGCACGGCCAGGTCCGGGTTCGTCAGGGTCAGCATGACGAAGTTCTCAGCGCCGTAGATCGAGGTCGCGAAGGTGACGGGCCCGCGCTGCCCGCGATACAGGGGCGGCTTGACGCCGAGCGCCGTCAGCCGGTCGCGCTCCTCGTCCCAGCTCTCGGCCAGGATGCAGCCGCGCACGTCGCGCTCCTCGACGCGGTCCAGCAAGGCCCGCAATTCATCTTCGTTGTGCGCCGACTGCATGAGCCACCACGAGCCTTCGGACCAGACGTTTTCCGCCTCGAAGACGTCGTGCAGACCGCCGACGGGCGGATACCGCCGCTCGGGATCGCCGGGCGTCTCGGAAAGGATCCGGCGGCCGACGATGCTCTCCGCCTTGTCGTTGAAAGCCTTGTGGAGACTGAGCCGCCATGCCTCGTCGTGCGCGTACCGCCAGCAGTCTTCCTCGATCCCCAATTCATCATAGACGCATTCGCCGCTCAGGATGGCCCCGAGGGGGACCTGCGGAATGTCTTTCCCGAAAGGATTTGCGAGCGCCGCTTCCTGGTCGGCCCAGAACCAATCGAGGTCCACGGGGGCGAGTCCGCCGTGGGCGCGCGTCTCCTTGACCAGCGACTGGGCCATCCTGACGTGTTCGGGCTTGAAGGGAATGGCGGTGTGGTGGGCGTCCATCCGAATGAGCGGGCTCCGTTTCGTGAAGTGCGAATGTGCCGGCAGTCTCTGGCTTGGGGCGAGCGCCCGGCAAATCGCCTCGGTCCGGGTCCTCCCCGTTCCCGCCACGCCGACTCAGGCGGATGTGGCGCGAAGGCGCCCGGTCGGCGTGGGGGACAGTCGTTGCGCGCCAGCGGCCGAATCGCCTCTACCAGCTCGGCGTCTCGGGAAGAAGGGCTTCGAAGGTTTCGATGAGTTCTTCCTGGTAGGCCCCCGCGAAGGTCCCCCCGAAGAACTCCGGCAGCCCTTCGTTGAGCAGTCGGTCCCACGAGGCGTCCTCGTCTCCCGGGTTGACGGGAAAGAAAAGCGCGCCGTTGCCGTCGGCCGCTTTGCGGTCGCCGGGAGCGTCGCCGATCATCAAGACGCGTCCCGCCTCGTATTTTCCTCCGGCGGCCAGCCGGATATGGTCGGTCTTCGTGCCCAACTCCTGCCCGCAGATGAGGCTCACGAGGCGGTCGAGATCGTGCTCCCGCCACTCGCGCGTGAGCGCCTCGCCGGGGGTTTGCGACACGACGACGAGATCCGCCTGCTCGCCGGCCTTGATGAGCGCTTCCCGAACGCCGGGAAAGGGCGCCACGCCGTGCACCGTGTCGGCGATGGCCGCGTTTACGGCCAGACTCCACTCCAAGACCATTCTCAGCGTGGGATCGCCGGTTCGCTCGACCTTGGACCGGAGGGCGGGATTCCCCAGTTTCGACTCTTCTTCAATCCATCGCTCGAGCGGCGCAAGATCGGGAATCTTGACGCCGCGCTTCTTGACTTCGGGCCGCTCGCGCAGCAGGTCGAAGCAGCGGACCAAGGCGGGGAACCGGTTAATCCCGCGCCACTTCGAGTAGAGATTCACGAACTCGGTCACTTCGCGCGCGTACTTCGAGATCGACTGGAGCCCGAAATGCTTCACGACGTTGGGGATGAAGCACTCCTTCCATTTCAGCTCCATCGTGTCGAAAACGCATCCGTCGGAGTCGATGCCGATAAAGAAGGGCCTCGTCGGTTGATAGTTCTTCAGTGTCTTCGGAGAAAGATCCGCCGCTGTCATGGATTGTCTCCTAATGCGTCCGGTTGCCACAGTCGGCGGCGACTGTGCCACAAGGATGGGGCGGCGCGCGCCCCGCGCCTTTGCCTGCCGCGTCTCACACCCCCGAAAAGGCGGAGAAGCCGCCGTCGACGGGGATCACGGTCCCCGTGACGAAGGCGCTGGCGTCGCCAGCGAGCCAGACCGCCACGCCCACCAAGTCCTCCGGGTCTCCGAACCGGCCCATGGGCGTGTGGTCGATGATGGTCTGGCCTCGCGGCGTGAGTTTGTCGCCATCCACGAGGAGAGCGCGGTTCTGGTCGGCGAGGAAGAAGCCGGGGGCGATGGCGTTGACCCGAACTTGGCTTCTCAGGTCTTTGGCGAAATGCACGGCGAGCCACTGCGTAAAGTTCGAGACGGCGGCCTTGGCCGCGCTGTAGCCCACGATGCGCGTGAGGGGCCGGTAGGCGTTCATCGACGAGACGTTGATGATGCTGCCCTTCGCGAACCGAGAGACCATGCGTTCGCCCACGACCTGGCACGGGAATATGGCGCCGGCGAAGAGATTCAGCCCTACGACTTTCTCCAGGGCCTCGGCGGGAAGGCCGAAAAAACTGCCCTCGGGCCCCACCGTGGCCTCTTTCACGTTGCCGCCCGTCGCGTTCACCAGAACGTTCACGTCGCCGAAGGCGTCCTCGACGCGGTCCAGGGCCGCTCGAATCGCGTCTTTGTCGAAGGCGTCCGCCCTCACGCCCATGACTTTCAGGCCCTCGTTCTGCGCCATCTCTGCGGCCACGCGCTTGGCCTTTCCTTCGGTGATTCCGGCGATGGCGACCTTCGCTCCGGCCGCGGCCAGCCCCCGGGCGATGGCGCTCCCGAGCACGCCGCTTCCGCCGGCGACGAAGGCCGTTTTCCCTTCCAGACTGAATCTGTCGCGCGGTCTCTTATCCTGAGGTTTGGCCATTGCCTTCCACTCCGGAGTGAGGTTCGGCATCGCAGAGCGCGCCGTGAAGTCATGGTAGGGACCGCGCTTCCCTATGGTCAAGTTGTTTCTGCCGCGATAGGGCTCGTTCGCTGCACGTCCCCGACTTCGCGACCTCCTTCCCGGCCGCCGCGTCAAAGTAATCCTTGCCATCGTCCCGCTCTTTCTGGTTGGATACCGCCAGATTCAGCCTTAACGAGCGAGGCCGAAAGAGAGGAGGAAAGATGATTCGGATAGGCGTCATTGGAGTGGGCGGGATGGGGAATTTCCATCTGCGCAACATCTTGGGGCAGCGCGTCGCGCGCTGCAAACTGACCGCAATCTGCGACATCGTGGAAGAACGGATGCATCCGTTCGACGACGTGCGGAAATTCGTCGACAGCCGGGAGCTGATCCGCTCGGGCGAGGTCGACGCCGTTCTGGTCGCGACGCCCCATTACGGCCACACGACCATCGGGATCGACGCCTTGGAGCAGGGACTCCACGTGCTGGTTGAGAAGCCCATCAGCGTGCACAAGGCGGACGCCGAGCGGCTCATCGCTGCGCACAAGGACCGCAACAAGGTGTTCGCCGCCATGTTCAACCAGCGCACGGACCCCCACTATCAACGGATCAAGAAGCTGGTCGGCGATGGAGAGTTGGGCGAGATTCAGCGCACGAACTGGATCATCACGAACTGGTTCCGTCCCGAGGCCTACTACGCCTCAGGCGGGTGGCGCGCGACGTGGAAGGGGGAGGGGGGCGGCGTGCTCGTCAACCAGTGTCCGCACAATCTGGATCTGTTCCAATGGATCTGCGGGATGCCGTCGCGAGTCACGGGGTTTTGCTCCCTGGGCAAGTACCACGACATCGAGGTCGAAGACGAGGTCACGGCTTGTTTCGAGTACCCCAACGGGGCCACGGGCGTCTTCGTGACTTCGACCGGCGAGCACCCGGGCTCGAACCGTCTGGAAATTGCCGGCGACCGCGGCAAAATCGTCTATGAGGGCGAGACGGTGCGGTTCTATCGAAACGAAGTCGCGGCGAGCGTCTTCTCGAAAGAGACCCCGCACACGTTCGCTACGCCCGGCCTCTGGAACGTGGAGATCCCGGTGAACGGGTACGGGGGGCAGCACCTGGAGATCTTGCAGAACTTCATCGACGCCGCTCTGGACGGGAAGCCGCTCATCGCTCCGGCGGAAGAAGGGATCCACTCCGTGGAGCTCGCCAACGCGATGCTTTACTCCTCGCTGATGGGCGAAACGGTAAAGATTCCGCTGGACGGCGCGGCTTTCGAGAAACGCCTCCAGCGGTTGATTGCGGAGTCGAGACACGTCAAGAAGGCCGCCGAAAAGGTCTCTGAAGACATGACGGGTTCGTTTCGATGAGTAGGGGGAACGGGTCGTGCCCTGGAATCTTTTTCCCGCCAAGCGTCCGACCGTCTCCAAGACGACCGTCGATCTGTTGCTGCTGACGGGGTTGATGGCGCTCTTCTACGGCCGGCCCTTTCTCGATCCCACGCTCACCTCCTACGGCGGGGACGGTCTGAGTCTTTTCGCGCCGGCCCTGCAGCACTACCGGCTGGCGATGTACCACGGGATCATCCCGCTGTGGAACCCCTACACGTGGATGGGGGCGCCCTTTCTGGCGCCCTATCAAGCGGGAGTTCTCTATCCGCCTCAGATCCTGGCTCTGGCTTTTGGCGCTCCCACGACGGCGCTGAATTTCACGATCTTTCTGAGTCTGTTGTGGCTCGCCTTCGGCGCTTACATTTTCGGGTTGCAGGCCCTTGAACTCGAACGTTTTCCCTCGCTGCTGATGGGCGTGACCGTGGGATGCTCGGGCTTCGTCGGCGGCCACACGGACCACGTCAACCAGCTCGCCGCCATCAGCTGGATCCCGTGGATTATGTGCGAAGCCATCATTGTGCTGCGCGATCCCCGCGTGAAGCACGCAGTGCTCGTGGCCCTGTGCCTCGGGATGCAGGCGCTGGCGGGACATCCTCAGTACGTCATCTACACGTTGACCTACCTGGGCATGTTGGTGGTCATCTATTCCGTCTACTACCTCCATCGCCACCGGATCGACGATCCGCCGCGAGGGGCGGGCGTGGCGATGCTGGGCCTGGCGGTTGTGGCGGGACTCGGTCTCGGGGCGGCCCAGATCCTGCCCTCCGTTGAGCTGGCGCAGAGGAGCGTGCGCCAGCTCGATTCGCCCGAGCGGATGCTCCACTACTCCTTTCCCCCGCGGCATTTGGTTACCATGGTCTTGCCGAACGCTTTTGGAAACCCGGCGACAGGCCTGCACGGTTTCGCCGGCGAACCGACCTATGATTACAACTTCGGGGAGCTCGTCTGCTACATCGGTCTGGCGCCCCTGGCTCTGGCCGCTTTTGCCATGGCCGTTCTGTGGAAAGAGTTCGTCGCGCGGTGTTTCCTGCTTCTGGCCATCGTGTCGCTTCTGATTGCCTCCGGCAGTTACTCCAACGGTTTTTTCTACCGGCTGGCGTTGTTCTGGTACCCGGGAGTGGAGCACACGCGCGTGCCCGCTCGATTCATGATCTTCTTCGTTCTTTCGATGGCGGCGCTCGCGGCCGTCGGCTTCAACCAGGCGCTCTTCTATCTCCGGGAGCGGCGACGCGTCCGCGCGACCACGGTGGCTCCCCTCCGGTTGCTGATTGTCGTCATCGCCTTCGGCGACCTTTACCTGTTCAGCCTGAACCAGGTTTTCCGCTTCCACGACTGGGCCGACATTATCTATGAGAGAGGCCCTTTGGTCGATTTCCTCAACGGGAATCGCGGGGAGCACCGCGTCTTCCGGCTTCTGGACGAGGTGCCGTACGATTCCGACGAGAACCGCATCGCCGAGAGGAAGTGGGCGAAACGGATCGCCACGCAGCTGCAAGTGCAGCGCTGCCAGACCAACCTGAACGTGCTCGGACGCCACCAGGTCTGCCGGGGCTATGAGGAAGGACTGCTGCCCACTCTCTCCTATCTCAATTTCATCGAGCGGTACCGCCGCAATCTCTACACCCCTGCCCCCGACACCCGTCTGATGGGGCTTCTGAACATCCGCTACCTGGTGACGGACAAGCCGGTGATAAGCGACCGCTTGCGTTTCCTCTCCGGGACCGAGATCCGGCGGAGCAGGCAGGACGCCAGTCTGGCTTTTGCCTCGCTCCCGGAGAGTGGGATTTTCGCCCCGTTCGGAGTCGAACAGAACGACGCCAGAAGGCTGCGGATTTTCGCAGTATATGAGAACCTGGACGGCCTCCCACGATTTGTGTGGGGGGAGCCGTTGCGGCAGGCGTACAACCTTGAGGCCCTGGAGGTGAACGATCGCAAGGCCGAGCCGATCGCTGAGACGGAGCTGCGGATGTCGAACATGAACTACCGACTTGCGTCCGACGAAAGAACAACGGAAAGTCTCGATCGCCTCGCCGCGGAGGCCACGGCCTTCGACGTACAGCGACCGCGGGACTCACCCAACGCCTACGTGCTCGCCAAACCGGAGGGGAAGTCGGGCGAGTTGATCATGCTCTCGGCCGCTTACCCAGGATGGGTCTGTCGCAAGAACGGACGCGCCGAGCCCCTGAGACGCGTCAACGCGGTGATGATGGCCTGTGACGTTCCGGAGAAAGAGCCGTTGACGATCGCAGTCTCCTTCGAGCCCTTCAGTTTTCGTCTGGGGCTCTTCCTTTCGTGCTGTTTCGTCATGGTCCTCTCGGGGGCCGTGCTTTTCGTGGGCTGCCCGCAGACGCCCCCCGTCAGGGCCAGAGGGGGAAAAGCGCCGTGAAAGCCCCAAAGCCGCCTCGCCTCTCTTCCAAGGACAAGACCGCCGCCGAAGAGGAGGAATCGGCGCGGGGCCCAGAAAGCCCCAGTCGCTTCGCCATTCCCGAGTCTTCCAGAGGACGACGGCATGGAACGCCCGTCGTCATCCCGGAGAGCAATGAGGAAGACGAAGAGACCCTCATCGTCCCGCCCGGCCGTCCGCTTCGAGAACGCGAGCGGCTCGAAACCATGCGTTATGAGAAACGTTTCATCCTTCTCCTGTTCCTGCTGGCCGCGTTGACGGTTTGGGAGACCTCCGGCGAGGTCGGCATGTCGTGGGACGAGGCCTACTACGTCGACGCAGCCCAGAAAACGAACGCCTGGATCGCCGCGTGCCTGGGGCCCGGACGAGCGCCAGTGAGAGAGACGGACCTCGAGCGCTTCTGGAACGCCGATGGCCAGGAGCCGCGGGGACATCCCTCCGTGACCCGGTTCCTTGTCGGGCTGGGGATGATGACGGCGGGCAAGAATCCCTCGCCCCTGGCGGCGATGCGGCGTCCCATCGCCTTCTGTTTCGCCTTGACCATCGTTGTGCTTTATCTCCTCGTGCGCCGAACGCACGGTCGCGTAACGGCGTGGCTCACCGTGGTGGCGTATTTCTTCATGCCCCGCATCTTCGGCCACGCCCACTTCGCCGCGACGGAAACGCCGATGGCCATGATGACGGTCCTGGTCGTGTACGCTTTTCTGCGCGGCCTTGAGAGCGGCAGGTGGGCGGCGCTGACGGGGGTCTTTCTGGGCCTCGCGCTCGCCACGAAGATCAATGCCCTCGCTCTGCCCCTCATCCTTCTCCCTTGGGCGTTTCTGTTCCGCCGCCGCGCTTCGCTGAACAACCTCTACGCGATGCTCTTCCTGGCCCCCCCCGTCATGGCGCTGGTCTGGCCCTGGCTGTGGCGCCAACCCCTCCCGCACTTCCTCCAGTATCTGGCCTGGAACTTCGAGCACAAGCAGACGGGAACGCTGTATTTCGGAAGAGTCTACGATTCCCTCTACGGTCCCGCGCCGTGGCACTACCCCTTGGTTCTTCTGGCGCTGACCCTGCCCCTTACAACGCTCGGATTGGCCATTTTGGGAGTAGCCCGAACCATACGGGCGCCGCGACGGCACTACTTCGGACTTCTCTATCTCTGGGCCGCCGCGCTGCCTTGTCTTATCCAAATGGGGCCGGCGGCCCCCAAGTACGACGGCGTCCGTCTGTTCCTTTCGGCCTTTCCTTTCGTGGCGGTTCTGGCCGGGATCGGCGGCAGCGTGCTTGTGCGGATTGGCGCGTTCTTCTCCCCTCTTCTTAAGGGCAGGCGCTTCTCGCCCGGACTGGCCGCGCTGACGGTCATCACGATCCTCACGATCGTCAACGGCGCGTGGGCGCTGCTGAGCGTACGGCCCGACTACCTTTCCTTCTTCAACCAACTGATCGGCGGCCCTCGAGGGGCTCTGGAGAAGGGGATGGAGGTCGCGTACTGGGGCGAGGCGCTCAACCGAAAAGCCTTGGACGTGATCAACGAAAAGATCCCGGACGGTTCCACCCTCATGCCCCGGGCGATGAACATCAACGTGCTACGATACTACCAGCAGTGGGGGTGGCTCAAACCGGGCATCCGCCTTGTGGAGGATCGCGGTCCCGTGGACTACCAGTTGCTTCACTACCGGCGGAGTTTCTTCACGGATTCCGAC
>DATKZW010000649.1:0-8847 GCA_035527775.1 Sumerlaeia bacterium
TCGCTCCCGGACAACAACACGCCCGAGGAGGGCGCTTTCGGGAACGGGGGCGTCCGGAGCGGGGCACGCGTCGCCTTGAAGGACAAGCCTCGCACCCTCCCGTCGCACGAAGCGATGCACGATCAGATCGTCCTCGCTCCCCGGCCCCGCGTCCTCGTCCGGCGACGCCGCCACGGCCGCGACGTCGCCGCGCCGCAAACCCGAGATGGTGGCGGGTGCGATCTCGACCACGTCCCCGTCGCGCAAGAAAGGGCGCATGCTCCAACCGCAAGCCGCAAGGCGCACCGAGCGCCCCGACCCCAACAGGTCGCGGACCAAAGGCAGGGCCATCTCGCGGCAGGCGTCGGGCGTGAAGCGCGAAAGATTCCGCATCGTCAGGAACTCCATCTCTCCGACATGGCGTGTGGAGAGTGTGGGACAGCCGCCCTGGGCTGTCAGGCGAACGGGCATTCTACTCGTTTTCGATCGACAGCCCTGGCGAAGGCGTCGAGGCCTCGGCATCTGACAGCGCCTCTCACATATCTCCCAAGAGGAAGCCAACCGCACTCCCATCTGGAACGAAAGCCAGTCGGCTCGAGGGAATCCTCGTGGCCGCCCGCGCCGCAAGGTCCGTGACTCCTTCCATGGATCGAGCATCCCAGGCGGGCAGAAAAGCGTGGCTCATCAGACGGACCGCGGCGTCGGCGGGGGAGATCGCCCGCGTTGCGTTCCTCGGGCCGTGCTCGAGGAAGAAGATCCTCTCCAAGGGCGCCGTCCGGTTGGCAAAGAGGCCCGACGAGCCGGGCCAGGGGGTCCCGCTAATGCAGAAGCCGCCGTCGGCCCCGGGCCACAGGAGGTGGCTCTCATCTCCCAGCACGGTCCCGCAGCCCGTTCCGTCCCACAGCCGCGCCATGGTGCTCTTGCCGCTTCCCGACGGACCGGCGAAGAGCATGCCTTTCCCATCGACCTCCACGCAGGCCCCGTGAAGAAGCATCGAACCACTGACGCGGCTGAGCAGGAGCACGAGCAGTTCCGACAGGGTGTACGCGAAGGGGAAGTCCCTCTCGTCGTCCTCGGGGAGTATTCGCAGCAGCGCGCTCCCCCCATCGAGGTGCATGATCACGCTTCGCAGGACGCGGTCGCCGCCGTACGGGATTGCCTTGATGGCAGTCATCTCGTTGTTCTGGCGATAGATGTCCCAGCCGGTTCGGTGAGTGGTCGCCAGGGGCGCGGCTGGCCTGGAGGCCGGGGCGTCTTGTTCCACAAGGATGGCCAGCTCCGTCCGCGAATCCGGACATGGAGACATGGGCGCCGGGTCGGCGGGAATCTGGAACGCTCTGAGAGCCGGCTCAAGGCGAATGGCGCGTTCCGGGGCCTGAACGGCCAAGGTCACCGGGCCGATCCGACAGGCGACGCGGCGGGAGGCGGCGGGAGTTCGAGTCGTCATATGGCTGGGCGAGCTGACATGTCTTGCGCGGCCCCCACGGGGCATCCCCAAGCCTGCCGCCTGGGAGACGTCGCGTTCGACTCTTCCTGGGTGTGCGTCTGGAAAGAGCGAGATCGACTGGGGTTATTGCGGGTAGGCGCAGCCGCCCTGAATGGAGTCATGATTGTGGTTCGTGCACGCCCCCAAGCCCGAGTCGGCGTACTGCCACTGCAAGTTCTCACGGGACGTTCGGATGGCAACCCGGACGATCCTTGGCCGCTCGTAGCGGGGTCGGGACGGCGCCGCGTTGGTCCTGCGTTCTTCTGGTCTCATTTCCATCCTCGCTGGCGATGCCTTGAACTGCCCCGCAGAAGACGCTTTCCTAGCGGTCCGGGAAGACGCGTCGGGTCCGGGTCGGCGGGGAAGGGCGGACCTCACACCCCGCATGCCGGCTCATCCGCGTGGAAATGCTGCGTGCAATGCTCAGTCGAGGTCCGGAATCCCGCCGCGAGGCGCGTTGTCTCGATCCGCACACGAATCAGGCGAGGCGACTCATACCGCGGCGCGCCCGACGTCCCTTCCCCTGCGCCAGACGGGCGTCGTGGTTTCCCCGTCGGGGTCATTGCGTCTCTGGTCTCGATGCCCGGATCGGTCATGGTCTTCTTTCCCCGGCGGAGTCTTGCCATCTCCACTCTCAGGTTCTTCCGCCCCTCAGAACGCGCAGTCTGTCGCCACGCTGTCATGGATATGAACGGTGCAGAACTGGTTGGCGTCCTCGTACCCCAGTTTCATGCGGGTGGTCTCCACGCGCAGACGTACGAGTCGAGGCGGCTCGTACGCCGGCGGGCATCGCGAAACGTCGCTTTCCTTTCGGGCGTCCCTCCTGTGCCCGTGATTGCGCATGTCAGACATGGGCATGACTTGGCGCCTCCTGATGCTCTCTTGCCTGTCCGAACAAGGCCGACACGGCGTGCGCCCTTCGGCACATCACGGGCGCTGCGCGTTCGCAGGTGCCTGTCTCCAGGTAGTTTCGCCCCGCACAGGGAACGCAGCGCTTGAGGTCCGGGCAGTCGGCGCAGGGGACGGGCGTTGAACGCTCGCGCTCGAGAAGATCGCGGATTGTCGTGGTCCAGCCCGTCATGAAATCGCCCTCGCGGAGCGAAAAGGACGGCTCGCGGAGCAGCGTGCAGAGGCAAAGATCCCCATAGGGACCGATGAGAAACGAAGATTCGCCGGCGCGGCAGACCACGACTTTGCTCGCGCGCTTGAGGGGCTTGGCCCCGGCTCCATCCCATTTCTCAGCCTGGTTGCCCCACACTCTCTGGTGCAGTTCGGACGCCATCACCCTGCGCACTCCCTCTTCGGGAGGGAAAGCGTGGCGAAAAGGCGCCGGGTCGAGATCCAGTCGCGGGAAGATGTCGGTGTCGAAATGGAACTCCACGCCCCGTTCCTCGCAGAGGACGGCCAATGCTTCCATGTCGTCGCCGTTCTCGCGGAACGCCATGGTCTTCACGCTCACATGGGCCAAGACCCCGCGCAGACGATCCAGCCCGGCCACCGCCGCGTCGAAGGCCTCGGGAACGCCGCAGGCGCGGCCGTAGGTCTCGCGCGAAGCGCCGTAGAGGCTCACTTCGCACACGACGGGAGGAGAGTCCCTGAGAAAGGCCGCCGTCTCGTCGTCGACGAGCGTGGCGTTCGTGAAAAGGGTCAAGACGAAACCCTTCTCCTTGGCGTAACGCCAGATGTCGCGGAAGTCGCGCCGGAGGAGAGGCTCGCCCCCCGTGATCAGCAACTGCAAGCAGCCCGCGTCGGCCAGCTCGTCGAGAATCCGCCGGACCTCCCGCGCCTCGAGTTCCGGCTCGCGGCGGTAATCGACCATGTAGCAGTGGACGCAGGCCAGGTTGCAGCGCCAGGTCAGCTCCAGGCTTCCCGCCAGGGGAAGCCGCCCATCGCGGGACACCCGCTCCCGGACATAGTCGTCGAAATCCTGTGTTTCGATCATGAAGGGCGCCTACTCCTGCTTGTTGTCGGGAGCAGCCTCCTGCGACATGCGGCGTTCTGCAAGTCCCGCCTCTTCCAGGTCCCCCAGAAAAGATCGGACGTCTTCCTCAATCTCCTGAGGTTGCGGGCCGTCCGGTCCCGAGGCGTCGGTGGAAGGACCGAAGGACGAAGCGATCCGCTCGACAACCGCGCTCACTGGCGTCCGGCCGTCCAGCGCGTCCCACACGGCCGCCCCGACGGCGTTCATGCGATAGAGGCACTCCAGGTCCGCGGCGCCGCTGGGAGCGACCGGCACCAGCACCGTTTCCCCGGCGACGTCGCGCCGGATCACGTTCTCGGCGCGGACGAAGACCGCATTGTGCCAGTCCTTCGCGGCGCTCATTGTCCTGCCTCCTCGCTTGCCGGTCGAGTCCGTTTCGCCATCCTTCGTTTCCTAGCACCGCCCTCTGGCGAAGTCAACCGGAAAAGGCCCGGCAAGGAGAAGAGGAATTGACTCGCCCAGGGCTGGCTGTTAGACTCCGCCGGACTTGGGGGCCGGGCTGGATGGCACGAAACCGAAAGGAAGAAGAGTTGAGTATATGCGCATCAAGCAGTCGATCTGTTACCCCATTCTCAAACCGGCAGATATGAGCATGCAGGCCTTCGTCCGCGCAGCAGCCGAGATCGGCTACGCCGGAGTGGAAGCATGGGGCGTGGACGCGAGCTTCGAGGAACTTGTCTCCCTCACCAGAGACGCCGGGATGACCGTTCCCAGTTTCATCGGGCACGGGTCGATCGCGGGAGGCCTGAACAACCGCGCCGAGCACGGCCGGATCGAGGAGGAACTGCATCAATCCATCGACTTGGCCTCCCGTTGCGGCGTTGCGGGAATCATCTGTTTCAGCGGCAACCGCCGCCCCGGCTTGGGCGATGAGGAAGCGATCGACATCATCGCCGAGGGTCTCGCGCGCGCGGCCCCGTACGCCGAACGGAAGGGCGTGAATCTGAACCTGGAGCTTCTGAACTCCAAGCGCGACCACGTCGGCTACCAGTGCGACCGCACATCCTTCGCCGTCGCCGTGTGCGAGCGCGTCAACAGTCCCCGTGTCAAGATCCTCTACGACATCTACCACATGCAGATCATGGAAGGCGACGTGATCGAGACGATTCGCAAAAACATCCGGAGGATCGCGCATTTTCACACGGCCGGCAATCCCGGCCGCAACGACATGGACGACACGCAGGAATTGAACTACCGGGGGATCTGTCGAGCCATTGCCGAGACGGATTACGATCTCTACGTCGGACACGAGTTCATGCCGAAGGGAGACGCAATCGAAGCGTTGCGCACGAGTTTCGAGATGTGCGACCAGGGGTAGGGGGTCCTCGACCTGCCTGCCGGCCAGGCAGAGCGGCCTTTCGGCGGGAGTTCGAAGAGCGGGGTTCTGCGCGCAGACCGGGGTTGGGCGCGCAGGCATGATCGGGATATGGCGGCCTTGAGGCCGTCGGTGAATCCAAGGCAAGGCGGGGGAGTGGAGACCTCGTGGCCAATCTCCCTCGCGGAATGCCGGACAAGAAGGCAGCAGGCTTATGACCGAATTTCCACGCACAACCGTCGGCGGAGTCTCGGTATCGAGAATGCTGATCGGCACGAATTGGTTCCTCGGCTACTCGCACACGAGCGCGGCGAAAGACAAACTGATCCGCGAGCAAATGACGAGCAAGCGCATCGCCGAGATCCTCACCGTTTATCTCGAGAACGGCGTCGACACCATCATGGGAATGCCCGAACAGATTCTGCGCGACGCCATCTCCGAGGCGCAGGACCGCACGGGTCGGGCCGTGACCCTGATCCTCACGCCCACCTTCAACGGCAAGCCGGGCGGGCCGCCCGAGAACGAGCCCGAAAGGGTCTTCGACCGCTCGAAGGAACTGGGCGCCACGTTCTGCATGCCTCACACGAGCATCACCGACTGCCTCCTCGACAAGCTGAACCGCACGATCCGAGACCTCGACAAGTACACGCAGATGATCCGCGAGCGCGACATGATCCCCGGCTTGTCCACGCACATGCCGGAGACGGTCATCTTCGCCGACGAGATGAACGCGGACGTCGAGACTTACATCCAGATCTACAACGCCGCCGGTTTCCTCATGCACGTCGAGGTGGATTGGGTCACGCGCCTGATCCATGGGGCGAAAAAACCGGTGATGACGATCAAGCCGATGGCGGCGGGACGGCTGCTTCCCCTCGTCGGTCTCGCGTTTGTCTGGAGCACGTTGCGCGATCGGGACATGGTCACCGTCGGCACCATGACGCCGGACGAGGCGCGCGAGGTGATTGAGATTTCCCTTGGCGTCCTCGAGCAGCGGGAGGCGAAAGTCGAGCTGCAGAAAACCCGAAGCAAGGCGTCCCTCGAGAAGAAGCCCAAGTCTGCTCCCGCAAAAGCAGGCGTGTGAGACGGTCGCCGCGAAGGAAGAGCGTTCAGTGATCCCACTGATTAGGAGTTCGGCCCTATGCCTGCCAAGACGAAACCCTCCAGATCGAAAGAAAGCCCAAAACCTACGCGGAAGCCGCCTCTGGCGCCCCTCAAGCGCATCTTGAAAAGCATGGGAACAGTCGGCTCTTCCGACGTCATCCCCCTCTTGCAGGCCATCCAGGAGGATTACGGCTACCTCCCGGAAAACGTTGTCCAAGCCGCGTCGGAGTTGACCGGGATACCGGCGAGCCAACTCTACGGGGTGGCGACTTTCTACGCGCAGTTCTACCTCGAGCCCCACGGGAAACACACGGTCCGCGTGTGCCGCGGCACCGCCTGCTACGTCCGCGGGGCGCGGCGCGTCCTTGACGCTGTTCGCGCGAGCCTCGGCGTCGCCGACGGAGAGACGACCGGCGACATGCTCTTCTCGCTGGAGACCGTCGCTTGCCTCGGCGCGTGCGCCATGTCGCCCGTCATAATGGTGGATGACGCGTATTACAGCAAGATGAACCCGCGCAAGGTCGATCTGGTCATTGAACGCTATCGCCCGGAGGGACACTGATGCCTCGCTTCAGCTCGACGGAATCTCTGAGCCAACACCGTGAAAAACTGCGGAGAAACGGAACCGGAGAGCGCCGCATCATCGCTCTGTGCGGCATAGCGGGCTGCGGGGGCGTCGGCGCCGCCGATCTTGTCGAGGCCTTTCAGCGCGAGATCCGCCGCCATCGGGCGGAGAAAAAGGCGGTCCTCCGGACAACGGGGTGTCATGGTTTCTGCGAGCAAGGGCCCGTTCTTGTCGTTTACCCTGAGAGGATCTTTTACCCCCGCGTGACCGTCGACAAGGTTGCCCGGATCTTCAAGGCTTCCGCGCTGAAAGGCGAGCCGGTCGCCGACCTTCTCTTCAAGGACCCGAAGACGGGCGCGCCCCTTGCCACGCTAGACGATGTCCCGTTCTACTCAAAGCAAATGCGCAAAGTGCTTCGGCTGAACACGTTTCTCGATCCGGTGGACCTCGACGACACCATACGCAACGACGGCTGGAGCGCGCTGGCCCGCGTTCTCGACACGATGTCGCCCGAAGACGTCATCGAGGAGGTGAAGGTCTCCGGCCTTCGCGGCCGGGGCGGCGGAGGCTTCCCCACCGGGAGAAAATGGGAGTTCGCGCGCCGCAACGAGGCGGACGTCAAGTACCTCGTCTGCAACGCCGACGAAGGCGACCCCGGCGCTTTCATGGACCGCAGCCTGCTCGAGGGCACGCCCCACGCCGTGCTGGAGGGAATGGCCATCGCCGCTTACGCCACGGGCGCAAGCAAAGGCATGATCTACGTGCGCGCCGAGTACCCCCTCGCTGTCAAACACGTCCAGCGCGCGCTGAAGGACGCCGAGAAGGCGCAGTTGATCGGCGACCACATCCTCGGGACGGACTTCTCCTTCTCGGTCGAGGTCCGCATCGGCGCGGGGGCCTTCGTCTGCGGCGAAGAGACCGCCCTGATCGCCTCCCTCGAGGGCAGGCGGGGATGGCCCCGGCCCCGGCCCCCCTATCCCGTCGAGAAGGGCTACCAGGGCCGGCCCACCTGCATCAACAATGTGGAGACGCTGGCGAACATCCCCGTCATTATCCAGGAAGGCGGGAAGGAGTTCGCCTCCGTCGGCACGGAGGGAAGCAAGGGAACGAAGGTCTTCGCCCTGGCCGGAAAAGTGAACAACACGGGCCTCGTCGAAGTGCCGATGGGCGCGACCTTGCGCCAGGTGATCTTTGAGATCGGCGGCGGCATCCAAGGAGGGCGCAGATTCAAGGCCGCGCAGCTCGGCGGCCCCTCCGGGGGATGCCTGCCGGCCAAGTTCCTCGATCTCCCCATCGACTACGATTCTCTCAAAGACGCCGGCTCGATCATGGGCTCGGGCGGCATGATCGTCATGGACGAGAACACCTGCATGGTCGACGTCGCGCGCTTCTTCATGGAGTTCATCTCGAAAGAGTCGTGCGGCCAGTGCACCCCCTGCCGCGAGGGGGCCCAGCAGATGCTGCGGATTCTCACGCGGATTTGCGAGGGTGAAGGCAAGAAGGGCGACATCGAGGAACTCCAACGGCTGGGCCGGGTGATGCAGCAACTCTCCCTGTGCGGCCTCGGTCAGACCGCTCCCAATCCCGCCCTCTCGACGATCCGGTATTTCCGCAGCGAGTATGAAGCCCACATCGAGGAGCGCAAATGTCCCGCCGGCGCTTGCCCGTCCCTGGTCGTCACCTCGTGCCAGAATGGCTGCCCGGCGGGCGTCAACATCCCCGAGTACATCGGTCTCATCGCCGAGAAGAAATACAACGACGCCCTAAACGTCATCCGCCGCCGCAACCCCTTCGTCTCCGTCTGCGGGCGCGTGTGCGACCACCCCTGCGAGAGCGCCTGCCGCCGAGGGGACCTCGACTCCCCTCTGGCTATCCGCGCCTTGAAGCGGTTTGCCGCCGAAAAAGCCGACCGCCGCGAAGCCCGCAAGCCTCTCCTGCCTCCGCTCGAAGGAAAGCCCGAGGTGGCCGTCATCGGGGCTGGACCGGCGGGCCTCAGCTGCGCCTACTTCCTCGCCCAAATGGGCCGTCGCTCCGTGGTCTTCGAGAAGAGCCCGATCCCCGGCGGCATGCTGGCTCTCGGCATCCCGGAGTACCGCCTGTCCAAGAAAACCTTGCGCGAAGACATCGACTTCATTTGTTCCCACGGCGTGGAGATCAAAACCGGCAGGAAGGTGAAAAGCGCCGAAGAACTCCTCGCAACGGGCTTCAAAGCCGTGTTCGTCGGAACCGGCGCCCAGCGCGGCAAGCCGCTCGGAGTCCCCGGCGAAGCGCTCCAAGGCGTCGTCGACGCCTTGGAGGTCCTTCGAAGCCGCGCTTTGGGCAAAGCGATTCGCACCCAGGGTGACGTCGTCGTCATCGGCGGCGGAAACACGGCCGTCGACGCGGCGCGCTCCGCCCTCCGCCTCGGCGCCGACAAG
>DATKZW010000650.1:0-5985 GCA_035527775.1 Sumerlaeia bacterium
GTAATATAATAATTAGGCTGATTTGCATTGAGCGGAAGTAGCTCAGCTGGTAGAGCATCACCTTGCCAAGGTGGGGGTCGCGGGTTCAAGTCCCGTTTCCCGCTCCAGTTGGCGGCGCGTTCGCTTTGCCTCCGGCTTGCCGGTGGGAGCCGGAGGATTCTCCCGTTGACCGTTGCGGCCCGATGGTTCCGCTGGGATCCGACGGGTCGGTCCGCTCAAGTGGGCTAAAGAGCCATGGGTCTCCCCTTGAGGACTACCCCTGCCCCGCGCTTGTGGGCGCGCCCGTCCGGGGGCAGGCTCCGTTCCAGTCTCGGATTGTTTCTCCCTTTGTCGGTATTCGCGTTCCTCGTCTTGGCGTGCGCGCGTCAGCCACGGTTCTTCGTCGCCGATTTGAGCCGCGACTACACCCGAGGCATGCTGCACCGGGTGGTGAAGAGCGAAACGCTGTCGTCCATTGGGCGCTACTACAGGCGCGACGTCGAGTTGCTAGCGCGGCTGAACGACCTGGAACCGCCTTACCTCATCAGGGAGGGGGAATGCCTCTACATTCCCCCCGACAACTCGAGCGTCGTGGTGCGCAGCGGCGTCATGAGTCTTTCCGAGATTCGCCGGGCGCGAGCGGCCCGAGCGCCGGGAAGCGGGGAGCCGAGCGGGGGGAGTCCTCACAAGGTCGCGACGCCCATGAAGACAGCCGTGAAAGCGGCCGAGCCGGCGAAGACGCATGGCTCGAGGAGACTGGCGGCGCTTTTCCGCAAAGGAAAGAGAACGGCGCCGAAAGAGGGAATTACCGGGAAATCACGGACCAAATCACGCGCTGCATCGCAACGCGCACCGGACCCTCGGGCGTCGCCCGCCCCAGGGAATGGCGGGTGGTTCGATTGGCCCGTGGAAGGCGATTACGTGCGCGGCTTCAGCTCCCTTTGGCCGAAAGTCCACAAGGGGATCGATATCGCCGCCCCCAAGGGGACGCTTATCCGAGCGGCTCGCGGAGGCAAAGTGCTCGCGAGCGAGCGCAGACCAGCCTATGGCAACGTCGTGGTCATTGACCATGGCGACGGTTTCTCAACGGTGTACGCTCACAACTCGGAGAGTGTCGTTAAGGTTGGCTCCCGCGTGGCGCGCGGCCAAGCGATCGCCAGAGTGGGTGAGACCGGCAACGCCACGGGACCTCACCTCCATTTCGGCCTGCTTTACAAGGCCAAGACCGGCAGTGAGGCAAAGGCGATCGATCCGGAACCGTACCTGCCGCCTTTCCCGCGAGCGAACAGGGTGGCCAACAAGGCGGGCCCCTAGGCCTGCAGGGCGGGCCTGGCGGCGGGGACGCGGCTGATCGGCCCGCATGATCGAAAACGGCGGGGAGGTTGGACCCCCATGGCGCCAAGCACAGTGCGAGGAAGACGAACTGGGAAATCCCGGCGGCGACGCGACATTCGCTACGTGGTGCGCCTTCTTTTCTGGGCAATTCTGATTTTTGAGACCCTCTGGCTCGCCGGATTCATTGTGTCCACCGGTTCGTGGCTGCCACCGGGCCTGGGTGGCCTGGGCGGTCGCGCCGACCAAGTCAGATCGCTCTGGACGGATAGGCAGGAAGAGAAGGCGGATCAGGAACGAATCGAAGATCTCCTGGGGACTTTGGGGAGTCGCGGCGCGAGCGACGAGCCTCCCCCGCCTTCCCGATAGAAGCCGGGATCGGATCGTGTTCCACTGAAAATTCTGGACTTACGCGGTTTCTGGCTAGGCATCGGAGGTTTGGCGGGCCAGATAGTCTAGTGATTCTATATGCCCGCCAAAAAAAATCGGAAAAAAGCCTTGACTTTTATCTATACTTAGTCGAAGTATACATAAGGGCCCGCGGGGACTCGGCAGGCCCCGTCAGTCGAAAACGCGGGGAGCCTCCTCTCCATGGCGGCTGCGGCAAGAACGCAGGGGCGCCGACTTCTCCGCGGGGACTCGAAGGAAAGCGAAAACTCGCAGTACGGAAAGGAGTGCCGAGCCATGAGACTCATCAGAACATGCACAGCGATTCTTCTCGCAATGCTGGTCGCGGCGGGCGGGGCGACGGAGCTCCGTGCGCAGGAGGAGACCGCGCCGGCGCAGAAGACCCCGAAGGAGCAGAAAAAAAGGCAGGCGTTGAAACCGCAAACGGTGTGCCCGATTATGGACGGCAGGATTAACAAGAAGCTATACGTGGATGCCGACGGCTTTCGGATTTACGCTTGCTGCAAAGGGTGCATCGCGAAGATCAAAGCCGATCCGGCCAAGGCCGTCGCGCAACTGAAGGCCAAAGGTCAGGCGCCCGAAGTCCGGCTTGCTCTCTGCCCGAAGTGTGGACAGATCAAGGGCACGGCAAAGTGTTGCGCCAAAGACGCGGCAAAATGCCCGAAGTGCGGTCTGGCGGAGGGTTCGCCCGGGTGCTGCAAGGACCTAAAGCCGACCAAAGGCGAGAAGGACGTTCTTCTCTGCCCGAAATGCGGCCAGGTGAAAGGCGCCGCCGCGTGCTGCGCGAAAGGCGCGGCGAAGTGTCCGAAGTGCGGCTTGGCAAAGGACTCGCCCGGCTGCTGCAAACTCCCCAAGGCGATCAAGGGAACGACGGACGAACCCGAACAAGCGCCCAAGCCCTCCGCGGAAGCCGCTCCCGTGTTCTCGCACCCGACGGAGCTCGCCGAGGCGAGCGAATTCGAGTCGTTCCTCGCGCAGAATGAGTTTGTTCTCGTTGACTTCTACGCTTCCTGGTGCGGTCCTTGTCAGACGCTCAAGCCGACGATCCGCCAGCTCGCGGAGACGTACGCGGGGCAGGTGCGCGTGGTAAAGGTCGACGTGGATCGCTTCCGCGATCTCGCCGCGAAGTACCGGATTCAGAGCATCCCCCACGTTGCGCTCTTTCAGAAGGGAAAGATCGAGAAGACCTGGACCGGCGCCTACCCGGAGAAAGCTTACACGGGGGTCCTTGACAAACTGGTTCGCGGCGGCGCCGCCGAATCGAAGCCGCAGGCGTAGTGCAGGCTGGGGAATGACGTGTGGCTTCGAGCTCCCGGTTCGATGGGCGGCGGGGAGGACTAGGTTCCCTCCCCGCCGTCCCCCAAAGGCTCAAGAAGCGGCTCAAGACGGCCCTTGATGGGAAGGACTCGTTCCGCTATGCTCCTTGGCCAGACCACCCGGTCCCGGCGGCCCATTGACCGGGCGGAGAAGGGGAGAGCGGAAAAGGAAGACAATGGACGTTCGTTTGCGCGAGAACATCGATTGGGTGGGATACGTGGATTGGACCGTGCGCGACTTTCACGGCTATCACACGCATAAAGGATCGACTTACAACGCCTACCTTCTCCGCGACGACAAGACGGCCTTGATCGACACGGTGAAAGCGCCGTTTGCGGACCAACTGCTGCGGAGGCTTTCGGAACTCACGGACCTCGACCGGATCGACTTCGTCGTCTGCAACCACGCCGAGCCGGATCACAGCGGGGCGCTGCCCGAGGCGATGCGTGTGTGCCCGCGGGCGGAGCTGGTCTGCAACGAGAAGTGCCGGGCGGCCTTGAGCCGGCATTACGACACGTCGGCCTGGAAGTTCCGGGTCGTGTCCGACGGCGAGCGGCTCCCCCTCGGGCGCCGCGGTCTGACGTTCATCGACACTCCGATGGCGCACTGGCCGGAGTCGATGTTCACTTATGTCGCCGAGGAGAAGTTGCTCTTCTCTATGGACGCCTTTGGGCAACACTACGCTTCGTCCGGCCGTTTCGACGACGAGGAGCCCCTCGACGCGGTCCTCGAGGAGGCGCGAACCTATTACGCCAACATCGTCATGCCGTACGGGAAGCAGGTCGCTCGCGTTCTGGATCGGGCGGCGGGACTCGAGATTGACACGATCGCCCCGAGCCACGGCATCATCTGGCGGAAACACATCGGGGACATACTGACCGCCTACCGGGACTGGGTTATTTGCAAGCCGAAGGCGAAAGCGCTGGTCATTTACGATTCCATGTGGCAGAGCACCGAGAAGATGGCGCAGGCCGTCATGGAAGGCGCGATCCGACCGGGTGTGGACGCGAAGCTCTATCACGTCCGCAGAAGCGGTATCACCGTCCTCGCTTCCGAGATCCTGGATGCGGCCGCCGTCGCCTTCGGCACGCCGACGCTTAACGGCACAATGATGCCGGAAATGGCGGCGCTGCTGACTTATCTCAAGGGCTTGCGTCCCGCGGGAAAGGCGGGGTTTACTTTCGGATCCTATGGCTGGGCGAAAGGAGGCGCGCGCGAGGCGGAAGACTTTCTGAAGGAGATGCGATTCGAGATGCTCGGCGAGCCGATCCAGTCGCAGTTCGTCCCGACCGACGAAATCCTGGAGGAATGCCGCGCACGGGGCCGGGAGTTGTCGGACAAGGCGATTTCCTTGGCAAGCCGAGCGCAGTGAGCATAGGACTGCAAGGCCGTCTTGGGAGGCGTCCCGCCAACCCCGACACGAGCGCGACCAGCCTCAGAAGCGTCGCGGGGCCTCTTCCATACGCGGAGTTGTGATCGAGGCGGAGAGAGCGCGGGTTCCGTCCCTCGGACCCGACGACGACCCATTCCCAAATCGACAGGGGGAGCAATGAAGATGGGAAAGTACGAGTGCGACGTTTGCGGGTACGTGTATGATCCCGAGGAAGGGGATCCCGAGAACGGGGTGGAGCCCGGCACGGCGTTCGAGGACCTGCCGGATGACTGGGTCTGCCCCGAGTGCGGCGTGGGGACGGACCAATTCTCGCCCTACGAAGAGGACTGACGGTCCGTCCGGTTCGGGGTCGTGGCGTGAGAGAAGATGAGGCGTATCGCGTCGGAGAGACTTCTGGCGCCTTTCGGCGTTTTTCTTCTCGCTTTCACTCTTCGGTGTGGATACCTCGCGGAGATCGTTGACGATCCCGATTTTGCCGCTCCCCTTGTGGACGCCGGGTACCACGACTACTGGGCCTGGGGGTTGGCGAGCGGCGACTGGACGCCGCCCGAGGGGCTCGAGGATCCCCGCATCCCTTCCACTCCCTACTTCCGTCCGCCCCTCTACCCCTACTTCCTGGCCTGGGAGTATGCGATCTGCGGGGGCCGGAGTTACCTGGGCGTTCGCGTCATTCAAGCCTTGCTCGGGTCGCTGAGCTGCGTTCTCGGATTCCTCCTGGCCCGGCGGCTTTTTGGGTCGGCCGCCGGGATTCTCTGTGGGCTGATCATGGCGGCATGGTGGCCCCTCGTCTACTTCGACAGCGAACTGCGCGAGGTGGCGCTTCTGGTTTTCCTGCACCTTGTCTTGCTTCTCGGACTCGTCGCGGTCCGCGAGCGGCGCGGCCGGCTCGGCTCGCTCGGATGCGGGTTGGCGCTCGGCTTGTCCGCCTTGGCGAAGCCGAACGCTCTGCTGTTCGCTCCGGTCGCCGCGGGCTGGCTCGTGCTGGCCCCGCCTCGGTCCGTCACGTGGCGTCGGCGTTGGGCGAGCTGCCTCGCCTTCCTGGGAGGGGTGGTTCTCGCCGTCGCGCCCGCGACGCTGCGCAACGCCGTTGCCGCGCGCGACTTTGTGCCGGTCTCGTCCAACGGCGGCATCAACCTCTGGGGGAGCAACAATCCCATCGCCACTGGCCTTTCCGTGGAGTTGCCGGACGGCCCTTCCTTCCGAAGCGCTTTCGATTATCCGGCGATCGTCCGCCACGTGGAACGCGAGACAGGAAGGGGCCTCAAGCATTCGGAAGTCTCGCGGCATTTCACTCGCCGGGCGGTTGGGTACATCAAGGATCATCCCGCGCGATGCGCGGCGCTCGTATGGAAGAAAGCCGTGATGTTCTGGAATCGCCAAGAGGTCGTCAGCGAGAAGGATCTCAACGCCGCGCGCCGCGAGTCGTTGCTTCTTCCGCGCCTCCCCGGGAATTTCGCCTTCCTCTTCGCGGGCGGCGTGGTGGGAGGATGTCTTGCCCTGGCGGGGCAAATGCGAGGGGGACGGTGGGCGCGCCGGGCTCATCGCGCGGACTCCGG
>DATKZW010000651.1:0-2841 GCA_035527775.1 Sumerlaeia bacterium
AAGGATTTCGGCCATGGGACCGCCCATGCGACGGGAACGGACAACGCCGGTGACGTCCACGACCGCCATGTCGTTGACGAGGTAGGCGCCCCGCAACTCCGTGCCGTTGGGCGCCGGCGAGCGGAAGAGATCGCTAGTCGGCCCGCGCAGAAGTTCCTCGAGGGCGAAACGCAAGCGGTCGGGGTCGCTGAGGGGGGTTGACAGACTGATCGTCTGCGGGCGCAGTCTTAGGCCGTCAGCCGTGAAGAAAACGCGCACTTCTCGTTCCCCGGGGGGAGCGACGCCCGCCGCCTGCTGGACGCCGCCGCCCGCGGCCGCCGAGCGCTGGGCATAGGGACCCAGCCTCTCTTGCAGGAAGGGATTCGGTCCCTGGAACCAAAAGACGATGCCCGCCATGGCGGAGAGAAAAATCAGAACGCCGAGAGAGAAGAACGCGACAAGGAGGCGGGTGGGAGGCATTCTCGGCGCGGCGCGCATCGCGGGGAGCGCCGATCCGCGAGCCGACTCGTGGAGCCCGGCCGCCTTCTCCGGCGCCTCGAGATCCCGAAGAGGCGAGCCGGGACGCAGGGGCGATGCGCTCGAAGGTCTTTCCCCTCGCTGTTGCACTCTACGGCTCCTCTCCGGCCAGCGCCTCGATCCAACTGACATAGTGAAGAAGCCCCTGCGCGAGACTCGACGCCGCGGCGTTGACCAGATACTGCTCGTCCTGCGAGGAGAACCGGCCCGCTTGGTCCAGGTAGCCGAGGGAGATGGACACGGAGGGCGCGGCCGCCCGTTTCAGCAGGTAGAAAGGCGCCAGCCTTAGAGCCATCGGGGCCGTCGTCAGGCCTCCCCGCGTCATTTCCGCCTCAAGAATCTGGGCGAGAACGAGGCTCACGTTCTGGTAAGGCAGATAGACGGACGGTTGAGGCAGGGCGCCCGGAATGTCCTGACGCCCATGGTAGCGACGACCCTCGGGATCGACGGCCTCATGGACCGTATACAGGCGAAACCCTTGTTTGTCGGGAAAAGGAGACGCATCCATTCGCAGGCAGATCAGGGCTTTCGCGCCGGGAGTATTGACGATCCTGAGCCGCTCCGGCACGGAGGGGCTCCGCGTTCCGGACTCCCGAGTCAGGACAACGGTCACGCCCGGACGCGACGCCAGAATGTCCCGACAGCGCTGGGCGACGCGCAGGGTCAGATCCGCCCCCACGTTCCCCTCGTCCACGCCGTCCGCCCGTTCGGGCAGTCCCGGGGGCTGCGGATCGATCACGATCGTGTCGCGCTCGACGAGGGGGCGCACGGCATGGCGCAGATCCCTCTCGAGATCCGGCTGCGGCGTGTCTGAGGAATCCTGGACGGGCGCCGACAGAGGGAAAAGGGCCTTGAGGTCAATCGTCGAGGTCGGCGCGTCTGGCTGCAAAGGACTGGGCGTTTTCTCGAGGCTCCACGCGTCAAGGCCCGCGGACGTGGTGGAAGCCGCGAGTTCGGAGAGGTTGCTTCGTACGTTCTCAAACCGTTGCAGAATCCTGTCGAGGGAGTCAAGAGGAACGAACACCTGCCCGCGGGCGACGGCCAGCGGCGCTTGTGTTTCGATCAGAGCGTTGTTGCAGACAAGAACGCTCTGTTCTCGAAAAAGGGAGAAGCTGACGCCAAGCGCCGCCGCTTCGTACACGCCCGTGGTCGCGTTCCATCGAATCCTCGCGTCGGGGTCAATGGCGCGCAGCATCTCGCTGACGTGGTTGATGGCGACGTGCCTCATCCCCCGAAGGGTATAGATCGGATAGGTCAGAACCGCTCCGGAAGGCACGGCGACCCGCAGGGCCTCCGCGTCTGCGCGGGCGGGGGCGACCGACCCAAACAATGGCGCGAGGAGGAGCAAAACCAGGAATAGCCGGCCTGACGCCATTGTGGAGCAGGCGCCCGGGCGCGCGAGGGGGCCCCCCATCTGTCGGCGTCGCCTCTTGCCGCGCGTGGCCGCGGCGATCCGATCGATGCTGCGGAAGGAGAAGGCCGCTCCCCGACGAGGCATTCTCCCGGAGAAACCGTGGGGCGCCAGTGTGCTCAAGGTTGCGCTGTCCCCTTCACCCGGCGGGGCGGCAGAGCGGGTCGTCCGCGGAGACCGCCGAGCCTTCTGCGTCGCCGTGCGTCCGTCCACGAGACTTGGAACGGTTGACGGCGATCGCGTTCGTGTCGAAAAAGAGTCTCTCGATGTCCTCTTCCTTGAGGATCTGGCGCAGCAGAACGTCCGCCGCCGTACACAAGCGCCCCGCTTCGTTGGCCAGGTCTCCCTTCTTGGCCAGCGGCTGAAGCGCCTGGGACCAGAGTCGCGAGAAGAAGGAGGCCTGGTAAATCCGCCGCACCTCGAACGAGGCATTCTCCAAGTGTCTGGTCAGGAAATCCCTCGAGAACCCCACGCCGTCATACAATTCGGCGAGTCGCGTAATCGACTCGCTTCGCACGAGATGGCCGTGTATGAACGATTCAAACACCGTTTTGAGATCGACCCGAGCGTTCCGATCGAAACGCTTGTCGAAGGTTTCCAGCGCATTCTCGCTCGGCTCCTCCAGGATCACCAGGCGCCCGCCTTCTCTCAGGACCCTTGCCGCCTCCGCAAGGAACTTCGAGACGTTGGGGATGTGATGAAGCGTTGAGACCAAGACGACGCAGTCGAAAGAATCATCGGCGAAGCCCAGAGAATCGGCTTTGCAGCAAACGAGCCCCCCGTCGCAAGGCTTGCCCAGCTCCTTTTCCCAGTGGCGCTGCTTCGCGAGGACGGGTTGGCTGATGTCGCACCCCCACACGTCGCGGTAGCCGCAATCAAGGAGACCTAGCCGGCATCTTCCCGTTCCCGTGCCG
>DATKZW010000652.1:0-2797 GCA_035527775.1 Sumerlaeia bacterium
AGTCGATCATCCCCGCTTCGAAAAACAGCCATGCGAGCCGTAGAGAATCGGGTTTCATCCGCAAGAGGCCTTTCTGGTTCCTCGAATCAGTTTCCCGCGCGCACGGTCTCCTCGAGAAGCAAGCGCCGAGGATGTGCCGGACTGGCGTTCACGAGATAGATCCGCTCGATTCCGAGCGCGCGCACTCCTCGCTCGGCGGACGCCAGCACGGTCAGCAGGCAATCGCCGGGACGATGTTTCAGGAAATCGCCTCCGTACACCGGTGCGTTCTTCCCCCCGAAAACCGAGTCGGGTTGGGTCGGCTTGAGCGAGAATGCGAAGGCGCCTTTCGCGCCGCCCTCCTGAACCTGACCAGACCCCTGCGGCCAGGCGGGTTCCTCCGCTCCTCCCTGGGCAAGACCCGCCAATGCAGCCATCGCGGCGTCGAACCCGAGACGCGCCAGCCGCCCGACGTGCTGGCGCGATTCGAGCCGGGCACTCGTGCCGATGGCCACCTGCAGCGAGGCCGCAAGCCCCATCACCAAGATGGTGAGGATGGCCAGTACGGAAATGGCAACCAGCAGGGCCGAGGCGCGCTTCCTGGTCCCTCCTCCGGCAAGGCAAGCGCCTTCGCATGCGGCCGGGGCGCCCGCCCCGACGAGATCCCGCAATCTCATACGTAGTCCCATTCCAAGAGCGCTCCCGCGCGTCACGAAATCCACCAGAGCGCCTCCCCACAGGCTCCAGGTGGAGCGAATCGACTCCAGGAAACCTTACAACGTTCGGACGATCCGAACCATCTCGAAGGGCGTTTCCATCTTCCCTTCGACATCCTCGACCACCACGTGAATGCGAACGAGCTTGGGATATTCCCCCGGCCCCAACTGCTTCTGAAAAACGGGCTCGAGGGCGATTGCGTCAATGTCCGTGGCATACATGAAATCCACCCGGGCCGACAGGCGCTCATCTCCGCCGGCGCCGATGAATTTCGCGGTCTCGCGGGCCTTGGGCGTCTTCTTGTCGTCCAAGGCGGTTGTTGCCCAGCGGATTGCGGCGCCCCGACTCGCTTCCGCCGGAACATTGGAGATGGCCGTCAGGTAGAAATCCTTGCCGTCGAATCGCCAAGCGCTGATCACCGTGCACGCGGCGGGCGAGAATGCGAGGGGCGGCGTGGTGGCGTTGTCATCGAGGGAATCCGGCGCTACGGAGGTCTCCAGGATGGCGCCGATCTCGTCGGCCGCGGTCTCAGCGTACGTTCGCATCGCCAGTCGCTTCTGCCCCCTTTGGCAAGCCCGGCGGGTGTCGATCAGAAGTCCGAGAACCACCCCCACGGTCACCGCCGTGAGGATTGCGGCCACAAGCGCCTCGACGAGGGTGAATGCCCGCGTGCGGGAGAGAGGCCGCCGGCGGGTGGGGCGCCTACGGTGCGAAAACATATCCCGTCACCTCCCTTCTCACGCCTTCCCGCTGTGCCAGGGGTCCCGCCTCTTCCTGCCCTGTGGCCTTGGATGCTGGAGAAGCTCTCTGAACCACGATGGTGATCTCAATCCGCTTCGGACCATCGGTCGCGACTCGCCGCAGATGGGCGTTCCACTCAAAGTCGCTGTTGAGAGTCGACCCCGTGGGGCGGGGGAAGAGCGCTGCCAGGTCGGGGCTTGCCGCGTCGGCATGCGTGCGGATCTTCTCCTCCACGGCGTGGTATCCCGCCGCTTGCAGCTGAGCCAGGTAGCTTTGGGCCAGACTGGCCGCCTGCACCTGCTGCTGGGTCCGGGTAACGTGCTTGGCTTGGTTCATGTAGAGATCCACGACCCCGAACAGCCCAAAAGAGATCAGAACCAAGGCCAACAGGACCTCCATCAGCATCACGCCGCGGAGCGCCGATCTGGGCTTTACCATGGGTCTTCTCCTCGGTCGCCTCGTTCTCTGAAATGAAAGCCCTACCCCGCCGGGCAAAGTCCGAGCGGGCCACGATTCTCGCGCGCAATACACCGGCCTTTAGATAGGCCATTTCCCCGGACTATTCAAGCCCAAATTCACCGGCGCCCCGCCGGCATTTGCCTTTTCCGGGGAGCGGGAAACTGGGGAAGGGGGAGGAGGCGCGGGCGCCATCCCGTCTCTCCGGCCCAACCCGCCGCGGGGTGTCTTCACCCGCGCGGGGATGCTTGCCGCAGGTCCCGGGAGCGCCATGTTATACGTCCTCCGGCATACGGGGCGGGACAACCCGCACACTGATGGGGCTCTCTTCCCTCTCGGGGCCGGCGACGAAGAAGGCGGAGACCTCCGTTCTCTGACCGGGACGAATCGTCACCAGCAGCATGTGGGAAAGAAGGTGCACGAGGTACAGGCCCCGTCCCGAGGTGTCGAGCAGGCCGGTCAGACTGGTTTGGCGAAACAGGCGATCCCAGACGACCGACGGCGTCAGGAAGCCTCGATTGTCGGAGATAGCCAGGACGCTCATCTCATCGTCCCCGGCCCATGCCACCTCGATCATGTCCTCGTCGTCAAAGGCTTCGCCCCCGTTGCCCGTGTATTTAGGAGCGTTCTTCTCCGTGCGGAAGGCATGGAAGACCGCGTTATTCAGCGTCTCTTCGAAGACCAAGCGGAGATCGTGATCGTCGACGTGGGCGCGCACCGCGAAATCCGACGCCAATGCCGCGAAGACTTCGCTCCGCATGCGGGGCGACGTTATCCGCCGCCGAGCAATAGGGTGGCCCCGCGGGAAGTAGCCTTTCAGGCCGGAGGAGGGAGTCGATGCGGTCATGTGGTCAAAGAAGAACCGCATCTGTTGGGGCGAGAGGTTCAAGCGAGGCGGGACAAC
>DATKZW010000653.1:0-2543 GCA_035527775.1 Sumerlaeia bacterium
GAGGCGATCGCCCTGGAGAACCTGGCTCTGGCCTACCTCGGGTCCGGGCGTTGCGGCGAAGCGCGCCACGCCCTGCGCGACGGCCGCAAGATCGCGCGAACCATCGGCGACCAAGAGCGGCTTTTCTCGCTCGAGCTGGCCGCGATCGAGGAACGGCTGGCGCAACGGAAATCGCAAGGGATCAACGAGAGAATCGCAAAAGCCCATGCCGCTCTGAAGGAGAAAGACTACGCGGCGGAATTGCCCCGGCTCCTGCGTCTCGAGGGCGCCGCAAAGATGCTCGGTCGCGGAAAAGGAGCGGCAAGAGGAATCCTGGACCGGGCGATCGGCGAATGCCGCAAGCAAAAGAACCGCACGGAGGAGAACCGAGTCCGCCGCCTATTGGAAACGCTCGGCGCTTCGGACGGAAGCATTTGATGTGAAGAAAAGGCGAAGAAGCGAGGATTCCGTGTGGCGCGCCTGCGCGGGAATCCGTATAATGGCGCTTAGGTTCTGAAAGCGCCGGGAACAAAGGAGGAGACGGTCATGAGAAGAATTTCCGCCGTCTGCATGGGGGTCTGGGCTCTGAGCCTTCCGCTTTCCGTGTCCGCATCGCGCGATGTGTCTGCGCCGGTCGATCCCGCGGGACCGATTCGCGAGATGATCGAATCGTTCTACACGCTCGCCCTCGGCCGCGAGGCCGAGCCTGGCGCAGTGGACGCGTGGCAGACTTATTTCGACTATGCCATGGACTTCAACATCGACGCGCGTTTCGTCCCCCGCGAGATGGCGCGGCTGTTCTTCCTGTCCGAGGAATACGCGTCGCGCAATCGCTCCGACGCGGAGTTCATCGCCGACTGCTACCGCGTTTTCCTCGAGCGGGAGCCTCGCGAGGCTGAACTCGCCGCTTGGCTCGGCGGGACATGGAACCGCGGCGAGGCGCTGACCGTCTTCTCCGAGTCCGAGGAGTTCGCCGCCCGCATTGCCACGATGTACCCGGGCCTTGAGGGGGACCCCATCCGCAATTTCGTCGCCACCATCTACATCGGTCTCTTGGGCCGACTCGTCGATCGGGACGGCCTCGAATGCGCGTCGGCTCTCTTCGAGGCGGCCAAGGAGCAAGGCGGATTCGAGGGCATCCGCGAGCAGGCGGAACAAATGGTTCGCGAGATCATCGCCTCCCACGAGTTCCAGAACCTCCATGGGGCGCCGCCGGTCGGTCCCTACGCATCGCTCGCCACTTGTTTCTACCGCGCCTTCCTCGGCCGGTTTCCTAGCGACCTGGAACTCGCCTTCTGGACGGCGGAGTTGGAATCGGGCGCTCAGAGCCTTGAGTCGATGATCGATCGCTTCGCCCAATCGAAAGAGTTCGCCGCCGCGCGCCGCATCCTAGCCAACAACGGATTGGCAATGACCAAAGGAACCACCATTGTCCTCTACTGGCCCACGGAAGGACAGCCGGAAGGGTCCCGGGGCTTTCACGCGTTCCGTAGTTCCACAGGCGTTCCCGGCTCCTACTCGCGGATCAACTCCGCCGCCGTCGTAGGCGGCGAGTACGAGGACGCGAACCTGGAGAGCGGCGTTTACTTCTACATCGTCTACCTCGAGAGCGCCGAGGGGAAGCTCGTGCAATGGACTCCTCCCTTTGCCGGCATAGTGGGTCCGGCCGCGCAGACCCCGACCCCGAGCCCCGTCCCAACGCCGACCGCGGCGCCCACGCCCACACCTCCCACGCCCATCCCTTCACCGCCGACGCACACGCCCACGCCGACAGACACACCCGAGCCGACGGCCACCCCTGCGCCCACATCCCTTCCCCCTTCCCCCACGCCGACTCCCAGCGCGACCCCCACTCCCTCGGATACGCCTACGCCCTCACCCTACGACTACCCCGACCCGACGGGGTTCGACATTCACACGGCCGACCCCTCGGTCGGCGCGGCGCCGGATTACCCCATCTTCATTCACGACGTGAAGGTGTGGGACGTCGCGGGGTCGTGGCCCGGGCCTTCGGTCTGGACGTTTGGGGACGTCCCCTGGCACGAGCGGAACCTGACCAACAGTCGGGGCATGTACCCGATCGCGAGCGGCGGCGAGGGTGAATTCTACTGGCACGGCGACTTCCGCGGCGCCCACTACGTGTCGGACGTGAGCTCTGGCCCCACGAGCATTTGGCACGGGCCGTGGCTGCACGAAGAGGTCCCGAGCGCCAGCGACCCCGTGTACCTGGAGTTCGATCTGGGCGGACTCTACCCGGTGAGCATGATGTGCGTCTTTAACTATGCGGTCACCGGCTCCGGTCAGCTGTGGGACGATCCTGCGGCGACCTACTACAAGAGGGGCATTCAAGACGTGGTCATCAAGTACAAGAGGAACGTGACGGACGCCTGGATCACGCTGGGCGCGTACAAGTTCGGCGTTCCGCCAAGAGGTTCCGACTACTATGGGGCTTACCGCGTTGACAACCTCTTCGGTCCCTTCGACGATCCCAACGACACTCCTCTCACCCGTCCCATCAAGTTCGGGGGCAATCTGATTCGTTACGTGCAGTTCGAGATCACGTC
>DATKZW010000654.1:0-2135 GCA_035527775.1 Sumerlaeia bacterium
GGCCGCCTCGCCGTTTTCAGCGTGTTCAACGTCAAGCAGTTCTTTCACGCCGCCCGAGTGGAACTCCGAGACTTCGTGGAACTGGACTCCGCAATGGCCTATTACGATCTGGAGAAACAAAACGTGGGCGCCGTTCCGCCTCTCTCGATGAAGGATCAGCTTGAAGCCCAGCCGGCGTGGACTCCCGACGGTCGGCGCCTCTATTTTTCCTCTGCGCCCAAGTTATGGGCTGATCTCGACGGCGCCACTCCCGAGAAAGCCATGCAACTCAAGTATGACCTGAAACGGGTCGCCTATGATCTGGAGACAGACACGTGGGGAGAGGTCGAGACGGTGCTGTCGGCTGAAGAAACCGGCCTGAGCGTCTTGCTGCCGCGTGTTTCGCCGGACGGGCGATTCCTGCTGTTCTGCATGTGCGAGTACAGTTGTTTCCCCCTAAACCAGGCCGACAGCGATCTCTATCTGATGAACTTGGCCACGAACGAGTACGAGAAGCTCGACGCAGTCAACAGCGACCAGGCGGATTCGTGGCACAGTTGGTCGACAAACAGCCGCTGGATCGTCTTCAGCAGCAAGAGAACAAGCACGCTGTTTACGAAACTCTACTTCAGCTACATCGATGAGACGGGCAAGGCGCACAAGCCTTTTCTTTTGCCCCAGAAGGACCCCAAGTTCTACGACACCTTCATCAGGCTCTACAACGTTCCGGAACTGATTACCGGGCCGGTCAAGGTCAGCAGGAGAGCGCTAGGGCGCGCTCTCCGCTCGAGCAAACAGATCGAGGTGGATTCCATCACAGGCGCCACACCCAAGACCCCCGCTTCCGAACCGCCCGGGCAACAGCACGAATAACGCGCCGCGGGAAAAGCCCCGGCGGAATAGACGCAGCGCCGGGAGGTCCCCACGCACCGTTCGGAGGGAGGGGAGGCCCAAACCAATAGCCTTCCCCGCCCCTATCACAAGCCGCAAGTCGGCGCGCCTACAACGGAACGGCAGTCCACGGCCCCCTTCGGGCAGCTTCGCCGAGATGCGCCCGGCGGATCTCGGCTTCGGTTTTTCCGGTTGCTTTTGTTGAGCGCGGGAAATGATAATGCCGCCCTCGAAACGACCGCCTGCGGTCGCACGTTTGGGAGAAACGGGGCGCACCCGCGCGATGGCACGAGCGAAAAGGAAAGAACAGTCCCCCCCGAACGCCCCGGCGCAGCTGACGCCGATGGTGCGCCAGTACAACGCCATCAAGGCGCAGTACCCGAACTACATCCTCATGTTCCGCATGGGCGACTTCTTCGAGATGTTTGGCGACGACGCCCGCACGGCCGCCCCCATCCTCGGCATCACGCTGACCAAGCGCCCCTGGGGCGAGGGGGGCGAGATGGCGCTGGCGGGCGTTCCCTTCCACGCCGTCGAGGGATACCTCGCCAAGTTCATCCGCGCCGGCAGGAAGGTCGCCATTTGCGATCAGACGGAGGACCCGAAGAAGGCCAAGGGGATTGTTAGACGCGAGGTCGTGCGCCTCGTCACCCCGGGGACGATCCTCGAGTCGGAACTGCTCGACGACAAGACGCATAACTTCCTGGTTTCCGCCTGCGAAAGAAAAGACGGCCGCCGGACGACGGCGGCCGCAGCCAGCCCGAGCGACGCGGACCGACCGCCGGACATCGCGTGGGGCCTTGCCGTCACCGATCTCTCGACCGGCTCCTTCGAGATCGCCGAGTTCTCCGGGCCCGACGCCGCGCGCCAGACCTTCTCCGAGATCGGCCGCCTTCGGCCCGCCGAAGTCCTCCTGCCCGACTCGCTCCGCCGACGCGAGGGCGCGTGGCTCGATCCGAGCCTCAAGATCGCCTTCACTTGGATCCCCGACACCGACTATGAGCCCGCAAGCGCCCGCCGCCGCCTCCTCGACCAGTTTCAGGTGCAGAGTCTCGAAGGCTACGGCGCCGAGGGGCTCGAGTCGGCGATCAGCGCGGCGGGCGCGCTCGTGCAGTATCTGCGCGACACCCAGATGGGCGCGCTCCGCAACGTCAACCATCTCCACGTCTACCGCCCCACCGATTACCTCGTTCTCGACATGACCACGCAACGCAGCCTCGAACTCGTCGAAGCGATCCACGGCGGCCGTTCAGGCGCGCTGCTCG
>DATKZW010000655.1:0-6315 GCA_035527775.1 Sumerlaeia bacterium
AAGGTCTTCCTCACCGAAGCCTTGCGCCGCAACGATTACAACGTCACCAAGGCGGCGCAGGAAACGGGCATGCAGCGCACCCATTTTCAGTCTCTTCTCAAGAAACACGGTCTGCGCATTAGAGACTTGGCTGCACGCGAGCGGTGAACGCGCGCGTCGCGGGGACCCAACGGGCTTTGGTGCGCGAGGTCGAGACGCCGTGAGAATTGTTGTCGACGCGCGGGGCATCCGAGCGGGAATGACGGGCGTGGGGCATTATACGGCCCGACTTGTCTCGGAGCTGGGCGCGGCGCGACCCGACGATGCGTTCGTTTTCCTGGGACTCCGGGGCGAGGAGGCCGCGTTGCGCTCTCGAGTCCCGTCTCGCGCGCCCAACGTCGACTGGCGCGAGATCGACGTGGATCCCGAATCGCATCCGAGGGGCGACTGGTGGATGCACCGCGTCCTTCCCGGGCTCCTGGATGAGCTCGGGGCGAACGTGTTTCACGGTCCCGCCTACGTCGTTCCCTTTGGCCGCCGGCGGCCGCGCGCGGCGTGCGTCGTGACGATCCACGATCTGACCGCCTTCACCCATCCGCGAGCCTATCCCCTCAAGTTCCGCGTTTACCTTCGCCATGCCATCTCGCGCAGCATTGCCGTTGCGGAATATGTGGTATTCGACTCCGACTTCGTGCGACGCGAGGCCCTGGAACGTTTCTCCAGCCTTGGCGAAGATAAGACCGCGGTCATTGCGCTGGCGCCCGCGCCCTGCTTCCGTCCGGCGGCCGGAGACGAGGACCTGCCGGCCCTCCGCCGGCGGCATGGCCTGCCCGAGTCCTATATCCTGATGGTGGGGACGCTCGAGACGCGCAAGAACCCGGAGTTTTTCCTTCGATTGAGCGAGGAGCTCGAGCGCCGTCTTGGATCTCGGGCGCCCTCGGTGGTGTGGGCGGGTTCGCTGGGCACCGCCGGGCGGAGCGCGTTGCAGATCTTCGGAGGTCTCGAGAGAGCAGGACGGTTCCGGTTCCTGGACTTGCGCGCGTCCGACGTCCTTCCCGTCGCCTACCAATGCGCCGAAGTCCTGGCTTACCCCTCGCTCAGCGAAGGCTTCGGCCTGCCGGTGATCGAGGCGATGGCGTGCGGTCTGCCCGTCGTGGCCGCGGACGCCTCTTGCCTGCCGGAAGTGGTCGGCGACGGCGGCCAAGTCCTGCCGCTGGACCGAGTCGGTCTCTGGGGCGAGACGATCGAGGGACTTCTTCTCGATCCCGCTCGCCGGACTGAAGCGCGACAGCGCGCTCTGGCCTGGGTCGCGCGGTTCTCCTGGAAGCGCACCGCACAGGAAACGGCCCGCGTCTACGAACGGGCGGCGCGGGGATGAGGGCCCATCCCGTCGCGTCGGCGGGATTCCCGCCGCGTTTTCCCGGATCTTGCGCGGCAGGGACGCTTGCCTTTCGCGCGCGCTTGCGCTATGCTCTTCCCCGCTCTTAGAGGGTGTGCGAAAAGGGCGGTTGGACAATGTGGCGTCAGCGCCCCGCCGCGGCGCCCTCGCCGGTGAAAGCCACGGAAAAAGGCGAGGGAACCTGCGCACATAACAGTCGAGGGCGGCTGTTCCACACAGTCGAGGGCGGCTGTACCACACTTTTCAGACACCCTCTTATCCCCGGAAGGGGCGCCCGGCCATGATCGCAATCTGCGCATTCTGCTTTCTTCTCGTTCTCGCCTTTCTCATCGGCTCCGTTCCATTTGCCTTCATCCTCGTCTGGCGCATCAAGCGAATCGACGTCCGCACCGTCGGGAGCGGAAATCCGGGCGCCACCAACGTCGCGCGGGTCCTGGGCAAACCGATGGGCTTTCTGGTCTTGTTCCTCGACATCCTCAAAGGCGCCGCGCCCGCCTGGCTTTTCCCTCTCATCCTGCAGGCGCCTCCTTTCCAAAGCCAGATCCCCGTAGCGCTGACCGTGCGGGGCACGGAGCTTTGCATGGGGCTCGCCGCGTTCCTTGGGCACTGCTACTCGCCGCTCCTTCGCTTCAAGGGAGGGAAAGGCGTGGCCACAGCGCTGGGCGTTTACCTCGTCGTGGCGCCCAAAGCGACGCTCTTGACCCTCGTCGTGTGTGTCGTGATCATTCTGACAACGCGGTTGATTTCCCTGGCGTCCATCACGGGGGCCGTTCTCCTTCCGGCGGCGCTCCTGGCCTTCAACTGGCACGGGAAGGCGAGCCCTTGGGTCCCCTTCGGCGTAACGGCTTTGCTGGGGGCGGTCGTTCTCTTCCGCCATCGGGGCAACATCCGTCGCATTCTGTCCGGCAAAGAGAGCAAGTTCAGGTGAAGGAAGAATGACGAGATCGCCGGTCACGACAATGCGGCAGCGAAGAACGCGAGAGACTATGACCTCCCAGACAGTGACGGTTCTTGGGGCCGGGGCGTGGGGAATCGTCCTCGCGGCGCATCTCTCACGCAAGGGTCACAGCGTCGTGGCATGGGACTACGCTCCCCCAGTCATCGACGCGTTGCGCGAGACGCGCTCGCACCCGAAGCTCCCGGCGTTCGGACTCCCTCCGGAGGTGCGTCTCACGGCGGACCTGGAGGAGGCGATGAAGTCTCGCGCGCCGGACTGCGTCGTCGTCGCCGTGCCAAGCCACGGCATGCGCGCGCTCGTTGAGCGCTGCCGTCCTCTCGAAGCGCGCATTCCCGACGTTGCCCCTCCGTGGGTCCTTTGCTCGAAAGGCATCGAAGAGGAAACGCTTCTTCCCATGACGGGGGTCGTGCAATCCGTGCGGGGCGACGCGTGGCGCAGCCGACTCGCCGCGCTTTCCGGCCCCAGCTTCGCCGCCGAGGTCGCCGCGGCCAAGCCCACGACCGTCTGCGTGGCGTCTCACGACCCGGGTCTCGCCCGCTACGTCCAGTCCCTTTTCATGACCGATTCCCTTCGCATCTACACGCAGGACGACGTTCTCGGCGTGGAACTCGGCGGCGCCCTCAAGAACGTCATCGCCATCGCCGCCGGCGCGTGCGATGGGATGGATCTTGGGGACAACGCGCGGGCCGCCCTGATTACGCGAGGTCTGGCGGAGATCGTGCGGCTGGGCGTCGCGATGGGGGCCCGACCGGAAACCTTCGCGGGGCTAGCGGGCCTGGGGGATCTCATCTTGACCTGCAACGGCGCGCTCAGCCGGAACCATCAGTTCGGCGTGCTCCTAGCCCGGGGGCGCACTTGCGCCGAGGCGCTCGCGGAGATCGGGATGGTGGTCGAGGGCGTGCGGACGGCCCGCTCCGCCAGGGCCCTAGCCGAGCGCCACGGCGTCGAAATGCCCATCACGCGGGAGGTCTCGGCCGTTATCAACGAGGGCAAGAGCCCAGCCAAAGCCGTTAGAGACCTCATGCGCCGCGAAGCCCGCCCCGAAAGGGATTGAGGCGTCGATCCGCGGCGCCGCCTTCCCTTCGCGCACTTGTCCGCCACAGCCGCCCTTCGCCGCATTATTCGAGCAAGCGGGCGCTACGCGCCCGCCAAGGTTTCCTGCCGGATTCGCAGGAAATCCTCGACCTCGGACCAGTCGATTCCGACATCGAGAACGATGCGGAAGTACTTGTTCTCCATCGTGATCTGATTCGTGACGTGGTCGCCCGCGGAGCGGGATGTGATTCGGAACGTGTCAAAGGGGATCATGCTCTCCCCGCGGAATTTCCGGTCCAGCGTCCTCAGTGGGTTCCCTAAGAGCAGCAGGCTTCCCCCCGTCTTCGAGAGTTGCTCGAGCAACGTGCGGACGGCGCCCTTGTCCACACGGACTACGTCGGTCGCGGCCTCCACCTTGGCTTGAAGCGTCATCGGTTTCTTGGGCTGGCGTTCCCCGCTCCATGTGACGTTCACCTTGCCGTCCAGTTTCAGCTTCCCGACGTCGAAATTCTCCGTGAAGGATTTCAGGTCAAGATTGGAGACGCTCCCCCGCGCGCTGAACGTCGGGGGCCACGAAGAGAAGTCCACGTTCCCCGCCGCCTCGCCCGCGCCGCCGTACGCCTGCACGGATGAAACAACCAGTTCCGCCGTCGCGTTCGATGCTTTCCACCGACAGACCAGATCTCCCAATAGCGCCCCCGCCGCGGCCACTTCCGCGGCCTGCAACGTCCCCGAGGCTGAGAAGGCGCATTTTGGGAATCGGAGCAAGTCCGAAGCCGCCGCGTCTCCCTGGAGGTCCAACCCCTTCCAGACCGCCGCCGAGTTCGGCGCCTTTCCCGAGGGGGACTGAACCCGCACGCGCGCCGTCCCGGAAGTCGACTCTCCCACCATGGCAAAACGCCCGTCGTCGACGCGGATCGCTCCTTCCATCTCCACCGCCGGCAGGCTGAGCTCCTGGCAGATCTTGGCGATGTCCGTGACGTCCAGAGAGAAAGCCGCGTCCACTCTTTGGCGGGGTTGCCCATCGGGGCGGGAAGCCGTCTCAAACTCGGCGCGGAGTCTCCCGCGACACTGGGCCGCTCCCCAAAGACCGAGGGCGAATCGCTCCAACTCCAGAACGGAAAGCGCGGGGGCCGGGTTCGAGCCCGCCGGCCCATCGGCCCCGCCGACCGCATCGGCCCCGCCGACCGCATCGCGGTTTGTCCCCAGTTCCGTCCGGAAGCTCCCGTCGGTCTCGACGTCTCCCTCGAAGAACCAGAAGTCGCGCCCCCAAAGGGCGAGGCGGTTCGCCTCGATGTGTGTGGGTTCGAGACGGAAATCCACGGAGAGACTTGGCTCCGCGGCGGGCGCCTCACGCGCCCCGCGCGCCGCCTGCCCCTTTGAGGCCCAGCGCACTCCCAACTCCAAAGGCAGCTCCGCCCGAGCGCCCTCCGCCACGATCCCGCCGCCTGAGGCCGTCGTGTAAACGTCGTCTGCTCGGATGGTCCCTTGGTAAGAGAGGCGCGTCACTTCGTTCTGATTCTCCCACTGAACCCCCCCGCTTTGTTCAAGGCGACCGTCCACTTCGACGGGCAAAGGCTGGGAGGCGGCAGTCCCCGGGCCGCCGAAGAGACTCGCCAAACGCCCAAGACTCTTAATGGTCGCGGAAGACTGCATCCGCCAGCCGGGATCCTGCAACCCTCGGGGCGCCAGTTCGTCAACGGTGAGCGTCACATTGTCGTCGGCGTCGACGCGGCCGTTCAAGATGAGTCCCTGCCCGCCCGCTTGCGCCGGCGCAACTTCGGCGCCGCGCGCAGCTCTGGCGGAAACGCGCGCCGCGACGTTCAGCGGCCGCGCCAGATAGATTGCCTCCGATCCCGGTCTCCGGACCGTAAGGCCCTCGACGCGCAACGTGCCGGAGGTTCGCTCTTCCCGGCCGCCGGTCTCGTGGCGCACGGCGCAAGCGAGTTTCCCCCCGAAGCCCAGATCGGGCGGCGCGACGCCCAGGAGGCGGGCGTTCTCCACAAGGCGCTCGATCGAGGCGCCCGTCAGGGCGAGAGCCACGACCGTTCCGGAGGTCTTCTCCTCTCCCATCCATGCGCTCAGCCCCAAACGCCCGCCGCCGATCTCTCCCCCCGCCGCCATTTCCATGCGGTTTCCCGACGGTCCGCCGCGCGGCGCCATTCGGAACGCGCCGCTCAAAGGCAGGCTGAGACTTGTCCCGTCTGGGTTGTCCAGGCGCGGTTCGAGCGAGAAGCGGGCATCCACGTCGAAAGGGGCGCGGCGGGCAGAACCTTCCGCGCGCCCGGCGATTTCAAAGCGGGTTCCCTCCGGCAGTTCGGGTCCGTGCTGTTTCCACGCCACTTGGGGGGGCGCCACAAAGGAGAAACCGGCTTTCCAGTCGATCCGTTCGCGGTCTCCCCTGAGTTCGGCGTCGCAAGCGAGAGCGAGATTCTCCAGGGAGAGCTCGGGACTTTCCAGGACATCGGCGTTGAGAGCGGAGCGGAAGGCCAGCCACCCCTCTTCGCGCGCGGGGAGGACTGCCGCTCGCAGGTCGAGGCGGCAATCGCCGGCGGCGTTCCAGCCCGGCAGGAAGTCGGGCCACTGAACGAAGAAGGGCGCGAAGCGCACCTCGGAGAAAAGCGCATGCGGACCCAGACCCCCCGTGCGTTCCGACGGTTCGTGGGCCTGGCCCAGACGGACGTCCATCGCATTGAAGTCCAGGCGAACCTTCTCGCCAAGGGGGAGCCGGAGAATCTCCCGCCACCGGCCCAGATCGAACGACGGTTTTCCGAGCCGGAAGGCGGCGAGTTCCGAATCGCCAAGCATCTCCTCGCCCTCGGTCTCAAGCCGCAGCAGGTCGCCGACGCCGATCTTGAACCCCTCGATCCCGAAATGACCGGCGCCGAGAACGCACGCCGCGCCGAAAGAAAGGGGTTCGGGTATCTGCAGCGGCGTCATGGCG
>DATKZW010000656.1:0-4423 GCA_035527775.1 Sumerlaeia bacterium
TGTTCCACCTCAGCCTGCGCCGCCTCGAGTTCGGCGGCTGTCTGCTCGAGCGCTTGCTTGTTTTCACGAACCTTCGCCAGAATCTCCTCGACCTTCATCTCGGGCATCGTCCTGTCCCTCCCTCTCAGCGGTCCTGCGCAATGGTTGCGTGCGTCGGCCCCGGTTCGAACCGGGGCGCGATTATGGGCCGTTCTCCTCGCTCTTGTCAAGATGGGTGTTGAAGCGGGCGCGCGCCGAGGCGGCCCGGGCCTACTGGAAGACGACGACGGCTTTGGGGTTGCCCGGGGGGGCCGGCTCTGCTATGTGACAGTCAGCGTCGAATGAAGCGCGAGCCCGCTCACCCGCCGAACAACTCGTCATGGCCCCCAAGCCGACGAGCGCCGCACGGAACGAAGGAAACGCCTGAGTCCCGAGGAGAAAGCGCGGCGTGATTCCCTGGAGGCTGTCTCAATGGGAGAACGGAAATGACGAAGGCCGCCGGAAGACCGGGAGAGGAGAATGCGCGGATCCATGCCGGCGCAGGCGGAGCTGCGCGGAATGGCGCTCGTTGGGGCCTTCTTGTCGGCGTCCTTTTCCCGTTCATCGACACCCTGGCCATCAGCTCGCTCCACGAGGGTTCGCGCGATCTGTCTGAGCTGGCGGACCTTGCCGCCGCGTCCATGGTTCTGTCGTTGCCGTTTTTCATCTGTGTGTGCGCGGGTTGCGGCTTGGCTTTCTGGACGCTCGGTCGCCGTCTGCCTCGCGCGTGCGACTTGGCGGTGGACCTCGCCTTCGTGGTCGCGGCGCCGTTCGCGCTCGTCTACGGCGCAACCGAGCGGCTGGAGCCTGCGGGAGAGCAGATGGACGCTCTCGCGGGGGCCTTCGGCCGGCTCTTGATGATCCTTGCGGCGATCGGCTTGATATCCGGCGTCGCGGGGGGACTGGTCGTCCTTCGGGGCATTAAGGGGCTGAGAGCAAAGCGCCTTGTCCCCGCTGCTTGCGCTCTTGCTCTGTGGATTCTCGCGCTGGCCTGGATTCTCGCGCCGAATCGCCCGCCAAAGACGCTCGTTCAGGCGCCCTCGTCGGGGGCGGCGCGCCCGAACGTTCTGTTGATCGTTCTGGACGCCGTCCGGGCCGACCACATGTCATGCTATGGGTATGAACGAAAGACCACGTCGCACATCGACGCGTTCGCCTCCGCGTCTCGTGTGTACAGGAACGTATTGTCGCCCGGTTCCTGGACCGGCCCCAGCCACGCCTCTCTCTTCACCGGCCTGCCGGCCAGCGCTCACGGCTTCAGCTGGCTGCATCTCTATCTTGACGGAAGGTTTCGCACGCTTGCCGAGCAACTCGAAGCAGTCGGGTATCAGACCGTCTGTCTGTCGTCCAATCCCCACATCTCAGTAGAGACGGGACTTGCTCGGGGATTCTCCTTCCACAGGAACTTCTACGAGAAGAGGTTGAGACCGACGCTGGTGGATCTTTTCCGGAGATACGGCTATTTGCCGAGTTTCTTGTCTTTTCCCGCCGCTCGGGCCATGAATCGGGCGCTGTACCGGTGGTTCGACAAGGAGTATCAGCCCGACAAGCCGTTCTTCGCGTTCCTCAACTACATTGAACCGCATCAACCCTATGAGCCCGCATCAACTCGGCTTCGGTGGACGTCTGAAGGCGCGCGAAGGAGATGGAAGCCGGGGAAGCAATACGAGGCGATCTTTCGACACATGCTGAGCCGCCAAGACGCGCTTTCCTCACGGGAGATTTCCGAGCTCGAGTCTCTGTACGACGAGGAGATCGCTTGCGTGGACGAGCAAGTCGGCGAGTTGCTGGGTTTCTTGGAGGCGCGCCGGCTCGGCGATCGCACGTTTGTCGCCATTACTTCAGACCACGGCGAGCACTTCGGCGAGCAGCACATGATGGAGCACGAGTATTCCGTATACGAACCCCTTGTGCGCGTTCCTCTGATCGTGAAGTACGACGATCGCTTTCCTCCGGGCGATGACGAGACGCTCGTTCAAAGTCACGACCTCTATCCGACCATCCTCGAACTGGCGGGCGCTGAATGGAGAAGGGAAAAGGCGCACAACTGCCAAAGCCTGCTGGATTCTCGGGGCGACGCGCCGCGGGCGGCCATTGCCGAATACCTGGGACCGTTTCTCTATGCGCTGGCGGATTTGAATACGAAGATGCCTCAGGTCGACCTCTCGTCCTTCTTGCAGAGCATCCGGGCGGTCCAGCTGGGCGACCTCAAACTCATCCGCTGGTCCGGAGGACGGAGGGAGCTCTACGATCTCTCCGCGGATCCGCGGGAGCGGGAGGATCTGGCTCAGAATAAAGAGAACGCGGAGACGGCGCGAAACCTGGAACGCGTTCTGGACGAATGGCTGGGGTCGTTCGACCACTATGAGGCGCCGGTCCTAACTACGGGCTCACTGCGGCAGATTCCTCAAGGCCATCTGGATGCATTGCGAGGTCTGGGATACATCCGTTGAGAGGCTCGCGGGGAAGAGGAAATGGGCCGGTCAACCGCCGAGCGCGGAAGGATCGCGGGATCTGTTTGCGGGATGCAACGCGAGCGGCGTCTTGCCAAGCATTTCGGGACGGTTTCAGCCGCGTCCCCCCAGGGCATTCCCAGAAGTCCGGATGGATCACGGCCGAGGGCGGCTGTGCCACAACCATGAAGGCGAGATCTCGTGCGTTTTCTTGTGGCCCGGCCGCCCCCGGCTGGGTCTTCTGAGATCATTGACTGGTTCCCGCTGAACTTCCGGCAATTCCCGGCCGCGTCCCCCGCCTGCGCCCGCGCGTCCCAGCGCGCTACTGTTTCCTCCGGTCCAGGAGAAGGGTCTCGAGCGCCTCAATGCGCTTCTCCATCCGCTCCGCCGTGGCGTACAATTCCTGTATCGCCCGTGAACTGTCCTCCTGGTCCCCCGCCCGGCCGCGCGATCCACCTCCCGTCACGCGGACGAGGAGGCTGACCAGGGCGACGGCGCACAGGCCAAAGAGCCCGACGACCGCAAGGGCCCCGAAGGTACCCGGGATTCTGAACATTCTCTCACCACCTCCCCAACGCCCTTTCCCCGCCCGGACGTTTCAGACGCTTCCGGGAGTCGTCCTTCCCTCGACGATTCGGTTCCCAACGCCCCCCGGCCGGTCACACGGTGGCCTTGTGGATCTCTCGCTTGAGGCGATGGATTTTGCGACGAATGCGTTTCAGTCTTCCGTGGTCGCGAGCCTTCAGGGCGGCCTCCCGTTGCGCCTTGAGCTCCTGGATGCGCCCCTTCACCGCGCGCTTGTCGACCCCGACGACCACATGATGGGCGTGGGCGTCAATCTTGAGGATCTTGCACAGCGCCTGCAGCAGGCGCTCTTTGTGCATGGTGGAATGGCCGTGCAGTTCCTCGGCCTCAATACCGGTGGCGACTTGTCGGAGTTCCTCGACGGTCTTCTTGCTGAGGTCCTCGAATGTGTATTGCTGTTCCATGAACCCTCCTCCTCCATCCAAGCAATGTGCCCGTATTGTCTTCATTTTGCCTCGCCGACGCAAATATAAATCCCCAGGCGGCGCAGAATGAGGCCCCGGCAAAATGGGACGTTCTGGTCGGGTTCACCGGACCCCGTCCGCCAATGGCGGCAAGAATGGGGCGGTCAGAGGGCCGATTCACGGACCCCGTCCGCGCGCCCCTTGCGGGGGCTGGATGGGCGCTTGCCTGTGGATTTCGGCGGTTTCCTCGGGTCGGCGGAAGACTGAGAAGCCTTCCCGAGTCCCTTGAGGGCGCAGTTCTCCCTTGTCTGGGCAGAACCGGGGCGCCCGGCGGCGTTAGGCCGCCGCCCGCTCAGTCCGAGCCTCCCGCAAGTGCGGCGACGGCTCGCAGCCATGCTCGACGGGAAAAGACGATGTCCGCACTGCGGCAAGGCGATTCGGCCTCCGTGAGGAAGAGTGGCAGAGTAGTACTAAGTTCAATACAATCAACATGATAGGAGTCTCTTATCCTTTCCATCTGACGCGAAGCGATGCGTTTGACAGTCCGCGAAATACGCGGCCATAAAATTCCTACAAAATCCCTCTTGACTTACAATCGTCCAAGTGTATGATTTTAGCATGGAAAAGACTACAAACACTGACACGGTTTACTTCTCGGTCAAGGGCCAGGTGGTCATTCCCCGCCGCCTTCGCACCCAGTTTGACATCAAGGAAGGCACCCGGGCATACGTGATCGCAACGCCCCAGGGCATCCTGATCAAGCCCATCACCCCCGCCTACATCAAGGGACTCCGGGGTTCGCTCAAGGGCAAGGGCGCGATGAAAGCGCTGCTGGAAGACCGCAGTCGCGAGAGGGATTTGTAAGATTCAATGGCGCCATGGGGATCCGTCGCAACGAAAATGACGAATATGAGATTGTGGCACAGCCGCCTTGCCCCGAAAACGTGGCACAGCCGCCCTGCC
>DATKZW010000657.1:0-6577 GCA_035527775.1 Sumerlaeia bacterium
TGGCGCAGTTGTTCGAGAACCGCCGTCAATACGAGAAAGCCGCCGACTTCTGGCGCCGCGTCGTCGCCAAGTCTTCCGGCCACCAGAAGGAAAATGCGCAGGCCCGCCTCGACCAGATCGTCAAGAACTGGGGATGTTTCGAGCCGGTCATGGCCCAACCCGCCGAGCGAGGCGCGACGGTGGACTATCGCTTCCGCAACGGCGCGCGCGTCGACTTCGAAGCCTATGAGATCAACGTCCGGACGCTGCTGGACGACGTCAAAGACTACATCAAGTCCAGGCCGTCGCAGATTGACGGCGACAAGATCAACATTGGCAATATCGGCTACCGTCTCGTTCGGAAGAACGAAGCGAAGTATCTCGGCAAGCGCGTCGCCGAATGGTCGCTCGATCTCGAGCCGCGGCCCCGACATTTCGACAAACGGATCGCGGTCGCCACGCCGCTGCAGAAAGCGGGCGCCTACCTCCTGATCGCGAAGATGCAAGACGGCAACGCGAGCCGCATCGTGATCTGGCTCAACGACACGGCGATCGTCAAGAAGCCCCTCGACGGCAAGACGTTCTACTTCGTCGCCGACGCCCGGACCGGAGAACCCGCGCCGAAGACGAACGTCGAGTTCTTTGGCTACCGCCACGAACGCATCCAAACAGGGGCGGTCTGGACAAAGGACTATCGCACGCTGATCGCGCAATTCGCCGAATACACCGACGCCGACGGCCAGGTCATCCCCGATCCGAAGGATCAACCGGCCGACTACCAGTGGATCATCACCGCCACGAATGACGAGGGGCGCTTCGCCTACCTCGGCTTCACGGGCGTGTGGTATCCGACTTACTACGACCGCGAGTACAATGAGACGAAGGTCTTCACGATCACCGACCGCCCCGTCTATCGCCCGGGCCAGCCAGTGAAGTTCAAGTTCTGGGTTCGCCACGCCAAGTACGACCAGGAAGCCGCGTCCTCCTTCGCGAACCAGTCCTTTACGGTTCGCATTCAGGATCCCAAAGGAGACAAGATCCTCGAGAACACGTTCACGGCCGACGCGTACGGCGGCTTCGACGGCGAATACGAACTGCCGAGCGACGCCACGCTGGGCGTTTACTCGATCCACATTCCCCACCGGGGCGGTGGGACCTTTCGCGTCGAGGAATACAAGAAGCCCGAGTTCGAAGTCACCGTCGAGGCGCCCGACGAGCCCGTGATGCTCGGCGAAAAGATCACGGCCAAGATCCAGGCGAAATACTACTTCGGCGAGTTCGTCCGGAAGGGAAAGGTCAAGTACAAGGTTCTCCGGTCCGATTACTCCGCCAACTGGTATCCCGTCGGCGCCTGGGACTGGTTCTACGGTCCCGGCTACTGGTGGTTCGCCTGCGACTACGGCTGGTACCCCGGCTGGCGCCGCTGGGGGTGCGTCCGACCCGTGCCGTGGTGGTGGGGCCGTTCGTCGCCGCAACCCGAGCTCGTCATGGAGAACGAGGTCGAGATCGGCGAAGAAGGCGCCGTCGAGGTCGAGATCGATACGGCGCTCGCGAAGGAAATCCACGGCGACGTCGACCATCGCTACGAGATCACGGCCGAAGTGACCGACGAATCGCGCCGCACCATCGTCGGCAAGGGCCAGGTCCTCGTCGCGCGCAAGCCCTTCAAGGTCTACGCGTGGGTCGACCGCGGCCACTATCGCGTAGGCGACACAATTCGCGCGAGCTTTTCGGCCCAGACCCTCGACAATAGGCCGGTGCAGGGCAAGGGCGTCCTGAATCTCTACAAGATCGCCTACCGGGAAGACGAGAAGGGCGAGCTCAAGCCGGTCGAGACATCCGCGCAGGAATGGAAGCTCGACACCAACGAGGAAGGCCGCGCGTCGATCCAGATGAAAGCCTCGGAAATGGGGCAGTACCGCCTCTCGTACCGGTTGACCGACGTGAAAGGACACGAGATCGAAGGCGGCTACGTCCTCACCATCGCAGGGGAGGGATTCGACGGCGCCGAGTTCCGCTTCAACGACATCGAGCTCGTGACGGACAAGCGCGAGTACGCGCCGGGAGAAAAGGCGCGTCTCCAGATCAACACGAACCGGGTCGGCGGCACGGTCGTTCTTTTCACGCGGCCGGCCAACGGCGTTTACCTGCCTCCGAAGGTCATTCGTCTCGCTGGCAAGAGCGCGATCGAGGAGATCGAGGTCGCGAAGAAAGACATGCCGAACTTCTTCGTTGAGGCGGTCACGATCGCCGACGGCAGAATCCATACGGAGACGCGCGAGATTGTCGTGCCGCCGGAAAAGCGGATTCTGAACCTGGAAATCGAGCCCTCCGCGGAAGAGTACAAGCCGGGCGAGAAGGCGAAGATCCATCTGCGTCTGACGGATTCCGACGCCAAACCCTTCGTCGGCTCCGCCGTGGTCACGGTCTACGACAAAGCTCTGGAATACATCTCCGGCGGATCGAACGTTCCCGAGATCAAGGCGTTTTTCTGGAAATGGCGTCGCGGCCACAATCCTCAGAGCGAGTCGAACCTCGAGCGCTGGTTCCGCAACGAACTCAAGGAAGGCGAAGTCGACATGGGCGACCTCGGAGTGTTCGGCCGCTTAGTGGCTGGGGATATGGAGGGAATAGAGGGGGGCGTCCAGGAGTACGGAGCGCGGTGGTTCCGTGGAGGCCCCGCCCGAAGGGCGAAAGGACTAGGGGAGATGCGGGCGCCGCGGATGGAGGGCGAAGTCTTGGATCTCGCCATGGCGCCCGCCGCGGCGCTGGCCGGGGCAAAGTTTGAGGAAGCCGCGGAAGCGGGCGAGTTTGCGCAGGGAGAGGCCCCGGGCGCGCCGGAGATCCAGCCGACCATACGCACCCAGTTCGCCGACTCGGCTTTTTGGGCGGCCTCGCTCACAACCGACGAAGCGGGGCGGGCTGAGATCGAACTGACGATGCCCGACAACCTCACCGGCTGGAAAGTGAAGTCCTGGGCCATGGGCCACGGCACGAAAGTGGCCGAGGCTGAGACCACGATCGTGACGAAGAAGAACCTGATGCTGCGCCTCCAGGCGCCGCGGTTCTTCGTCGAGAAGGACGAGGTCGTTCTCTCCGCAAACGTGCACAACTACCTGCGAGACAAGAAGAAAGCGCGCGTGGTTCTGGAACTGGAAGGCGACTGTCTCGAAGCGACGGACGAACTCGAGCGCAAGATCACGGTCGGCGCCGACGGCGAGGAGCGCGTGGACTGGCGCGTCAAAGTCGTCAAGGAGGGCGAAGCCGTCGTCCGCATGAAAGCGCTCACCGACGAAGAGTCCGACGCCATGGAGATGCGCTTCCCCGTTTACGTCCACGGCATGGACAAGATGGTGGCCTTCAGCGGGTACATCCGTCCCGACAAAGAAACGGCGACCATCGCCATCGACGTGCCGAAGGAGCGTCGCATCGACGAGTCGCGCCTGGAGGTCCGTTATTCTCCGACGCTCGCCGGCGCCATGGTCGACGCCCTGCCCTATCTCGTCGCGTACCCTTACGGGTGCACCGAGCAGACGCTCAGCCGCTTCCTGCCGACCGTCGTCACCCAACGCATCCTGCTTCAAATGGGCCTCGACCTGAAGGAGATCCGCGACAAGCGCACCAACCTGAACGCCCAGGAGATCGGCGACGATCAGGAGCGCGCGCAACAGTGGCGGCGCAAGCGCCGTCCCGACGACGCGTTCTGGAATCCCGTTTTCGACGAGGCCGAAGTCGAGCGCATGGTCAAGGAAGGCGTCAAGGCGCTGACCGAAATGCAACTCTCCGACGGCGGGTGGGGCTGGTTCTCCGGATACGGCGAGCATTCCTGGCCCCACACGACGGCCTACGTCGTTCACGGCCTGCAGATCGCGCGGGAGAACGACGTCGCCATCGCGCCCGGCGTCATCGAGCGGGGCGTCGAGTGGTTGAAGCGCTATCAAGAGGAACAGGTGCGGAGGTTGAAGAACTGGCCGCGGGAAAAGGACCCGCGCAAGCAGTTCGCCGACAATCTGGACGCTTTTGTGCACATGGTCCTGGCTGACGCGGACGTCGCGGACGACGCCATGCGCGAGTTCCTGTACCGCGACCGGAATCACCTTGCGGTCTACGCAAAGGCCATGTTCGGGATCGCCCTCCACAAGCAGAACCACGGCGAGCAACGCGACATGATGATCCGCAACGTCGAGCAGTTCCTCGTCCGCGACGACGAGAATCAGACCGCCTACCTCAATCTTGGCAACGACGGGTACTGGTGGCATTGGTACGGCAGCGAGTACGAGGCGCACGCCTACTACCTGAAACTCCTCTCGAAGACGGGCCAGGCGAACGACTGGAAGGCGCCGTACCTCGTCAAGTATCTGCTGAACAACCGCAAACACGCGACCTACTGGAACTCGACGCGCGACACGGCGGTCTGCGTCGAGGCCTTCGCCGACTACCTCAAGGCGACCGAGGAGCACAAGCCGGACATGACCGTCGAGATCTTCGTCGATGGGAAGAAGCGGAAGGAGGTCCGGATCGCGCCCGAGAACCTGTTTGCCTTCGACAACCGGTTCGTGATGTTCGGCGACGCCGTGGAATCGGGCGAGCACACGATCGAGTTGCGGAAGAAAGGAACGGGGCCGCTCTATTTCAACGCCTACCTCAGCTATTTCAGCCTCGAAGATTTCATCACGAGGGCCGGGCTCGAAGTGAAGGTCGACCGGGACGTCTACAAACTCACGCGCGTCGATAAGAGCGTCAAAGTCGCGGGTTCGCGCGGTCAGGCCGTCGATCAGAAAGTCGAGAAGTACGAACGCGCCAAGCTGAAGAGCGACGATACCCTCAAGAGCGGCGATCTCGTCGAGATCGAACTCGTCATCGAGAGCAAGAACGACTATGAGTACCTCGTGTTCGAGGACATGAAGGCGGCGGGGTTCGAGCCGGTCGAGGTCCGCAGCGGCTACAACGGCAACGACATGGGCGCCTACGTCGAGTTCCGCGACAATCGCGTCGTCTTCTTCGTGCGGCGCCTCGCCCGCGGCCGCCACAGCGTCTCGTACCGCATGCGCGCCGAGATTCCGGGGCGTTTCAGCGCGCTTCCGGCGCGGGGCTACGCCATGTACGCGCCCGAGCTGCGCGGCAACTCGGACGAGATCAAGCTCCGGATCGAAGACTGACGGGCGCGGCGCCCATGCGCCGACGCGGCATTCGCCTCATCCCCCGAGCTGTTGGGGGCAGCTGAAATCGCCGACGGCGCGGCCGATGTTGCCCCAGCTGCGCGTCCCGTTCGTCGGGTCGTAGATCATGTGGATGTAGATGGGAACCGGGACGCTCCAGTCCCAGCCCGAGCTCGTGCCCTCGTCCAGGTGTTCGTAGAAGTAGGGATAGTGTTCGATCCAGCAGAGCCGCTTGTTGGGGCCCCAACTGCAGACGACGGATCCTCTGCGCTGCCAAGCGGGATCCCGGTGCCAATACGCGTCCCAGCCCGTGCCGTCAAAGCAGACATAGACGTACGTTTCTCTAAAGGTCGGCCCCATGGTCGCGGGCTGGGGGTGCCCGGTCATGTCCGGCTTGAAGGGGTCCTGGAGACCCACGCTCGTGATGTAGGCGATCGGTGTGGTCAGCTGGTACTGGCCGCCCATGTTGTAGTTGTCCACGATGGGCGGCCAGCCGTTCGTGTCCGTATTGTAGGTCTGGAGCGCCACTCCCAGCGCGCGCAAGTCCGATTTCACGCGCGCGACTTTCGAGCGCACCTGCGCCTCCATGAAATTCGGAACGGCGATGGCCGCGAGAATCGCGATGATCGCCACCACGATCAGAAGCTCAATGAGAGTGAAGCCCGGCGCGCGTCTCCCGTTGCGCCCCTCAAGGATGCGTCCTTCCTTCGACATGGCGATCTCCTTTCAGCGCTTCAAGACGATCTCCGACTTCCCCGTCGGCGAAGAGCCCCCGTCGGTTTCCCAGACGGTCCGCGCGGAGTCCCGCGAAGGAACTCTCTGCGGCCAGCATACTCTTCGTGACCGTCGAATCAAGGACTTTTGCCAAGACGGGGCGCAGCCGCGGGAGAGGCGGACTCCGGAGCCGGGCCTGACTCAGAATCTGGCGCCGCCGTGGCACTTCATTCTTTCGCCAGGCGCGGGATTGTGATATTCTGAAGTTAGGCGATCGTCATTGAGACGTCGCTTGGCTGAGAGAAAGGAATCGACGCGAATGAGTCTGGCGGTCCGCGTGGAATGTCACCTTCAGGATTGCGTTCACCATACGACGGCGCCGGGTGACAAGCTTTGCCACTGCACGCATCCCGACAAGCGCTACCATCTGTTCGAGGATGTCTGTCCCCTCTACATACTGGACTGGGCGAAGTCGGACGCCAAGGCGGCGGCCCTTCGCAAACGCTTCGGCTTGCAGTAGATCGTCGACCGTCACGTCCCGCACACTCGCGCTCTGAGTTCCGTCCTCTCGTGTCGCTTCGGCGCCTCTTCCGGGCGCCGCGCCCGCGCTCCCGTCTTCAGAAAAACTCCTCAAACACCGTGTCCGACAGCAGAAGTCCGTCCTCCGTGAGCCGCACGTTGTCCCGGGAGACGAGGAGAAGGCCCGTGGCGCGGAGGCGGTCGAT
>DATKZW010000658.1:0-2169 GCA_035527775.1 Sumerlaeia bacterium
CTCGCCGGACGTCGTGGATGAGGTCTTGGCGTCGATCACGATCCTGGAAGCGAACCACCTGCGCGACGGGATCGGCGAGAGCGCCGTTGAAGCATACGAGCGGATCAAACGGGCGGACGCCAAGTTGACGCGGGCGGCAAGTCGCGGTTGGCGCTGGCGGATCCTCTATCTTCGGGCACTCATCGATTGCGAGATGTTCCGAAACAAAGGCAGATTGGAGGGTCAAACCCTCAGGCGCGCTTTTGAGGAACTGACCGACATCCAATACGCTCACCGCTTCTCCCATCGTCCCCCGCAAATCGCGCCGCCTCCCGCGCCGAACGAAGCGGCCGCGAAGGCAAGAGCCACGCGACTCCCCGCCGGCGTTTCTCCCGTTCTCGGCTGTTGGTTCTGGAGCGAGAAGGAGTTCGAGCCGGAAGGATGCCGCGAGTTCCTCGACATGGCGGGCGCTCACAGCGCGTTCAACTTCCTCACGACCAGTCTGCGAATCCCGGAAAAGGAGATCACGGACGACGACGTACATGACCGGATCCGGGAGGCCGCGCAGTACGCCCGCGAGCGCGGAATGGGAGTGGTCATGGATCTGGACGTGCGGCTGGCGCGGAGGGCGTTCCAGGAGAAACACCCGGATGAACTTCAGGAAATGCTGCGGCTCAGGGAAGTCGATCTGACTTCGTCGGGGAGCGTCGTCTTGGCCATCGCTTCCGACACGCCGGGCGATCATTACACGTCCCCCGCTACGCCTTATGTCCCCTTTTCGGGACGCCTCGTCCGAGTCTACTCGTACGTGAGGGGCCCGGCCGGGATCGAACCGAACACCGTTCAAGACATTACGACGCAGCGATGCAATGTAATGGAAGCCGCCGCCGGAGGGGTGAGGGTCGCAATCTCCTGCGATGGAGAGACGGAGGGACGCCGGGCCTGCGTCATGGCGGCCTTCACGCACTTCACCCCCGACGTCTTCGCCCCGCACTTGCTGGAGTTCCAGCGCGGGATCATCGAGCAGTACGCCGACGTGGACTTGGCGGGCGTCTGCAAGGACGAGTGGGGGTTCCCCCCCTGTTACGACGGATGCCCGGCAAAGAACGACTTCTGGCACTCGGAGTTCCGCGCCGCGGCCTACCGGGAGCGAACGGGCGGGCGGGACTTGGTGCGCGACTGTCTGTTGATGCACCTGGGCGAGCGGGGGCGGGAGGCTGAGCGGCAGCGAGCCATCAACCACTTTTTGGAGATGTCGTGGCAGCGCAACGGCGAGATTGAAGACGACTTCTATCGGGCCACGAAAGCCGTGTTCGGCCCGTCGGCCATTGTGGCGACTCATCCCACGTGGTACCCGTATCCCGGCCTGCGGGAGTTCAAAAAGAACGGGCTCGACTGGTGGGCGGCCACCCGCGACCTGGCGCAGACGGACGAAGTGACCCCTTACTGCGTCCGGACCTCGCTGGCCAAGAAATGGGGGAGTCCCGTCTGGTACAACATGTTCTATTCGAGTCGCCCGGGCGACTACGAGAAGGAGATCTGGAGCAGCGCCCTCAGCGGCGGGCGGGTCAACTTCCACCCGGTCTATCCGTCCCAGGAGCCGCCCGGATGGAGTCGAAGCCGCCTTCTCGCGGGAGAACTGATGCGGGGGGACTCGCGGATTCGCCTCCTCAACTTCATCTCGAAGAGTCCGTTGGACTGCCCCGTCGCCGTGGTTTTCGGCCACGCCTGCGCGATGAACTGGGCGGGACCCGCTTACGACGACGTCGGGATCGGCGTTACGGACGGCCTGTGGCGAGCGGGCTATCCGGCGGATCTGATTCCTTGCGACGAAATCACACGTGGGGCCCTGCGAGTCAACGTCGGAGGGCAGGTCCAGTACGGACCGCAGTCCTACGCCGCGGTCGTGCTGTATCATCCCGAATTCGAGAGTCCTGAGACGGCCGCCTTCTTTCGAGAAGCCGCAAAGGGCCAGACGGCCCTGTTTCGCGTCGGGGATTGGACAAAGGACTTCGACGGCGGGCCCTTTGACGGCAATTCGGCCTTGCCCGCCCGGACGATCGCTTGCGGAGACGGCGCGTCCTGCGTCGGCGCCGTCGTCGGACGCCTTCAGGAGATTGGCATTGAGCGTCAGACGCCGGCGACCGGAGAGATGACGGGGTTCAACCGCCGCAGCTGCGCACCCCCGAC
>DATKZW010000659.1:0-2807 GCA_035527775.1 Sumerlaeia bacterium
ACAGCCATCCGGGAATCCGTCGCGTGGTACGACGAAGACGAATCGCGCAAGCGGATCGACCCCGAGCAAGACAAGCTGATCGATTCCCTCATCGAGCGGTGGGCGAAAGAACGGGGGTGAGCCGCTCGAGGGCGTGTCGCGTGTTTTGTGGGGGAGCTCCGCCGCGGGCGTTGCGCCTCTCAGGGGGCGGATATCATGACGAGTCGTTTCGTGAGCGAAGCGATCCTGCCTGTTCCGGGAACGATGGACACGCGCTCGATGGCCATCGGCGAGCCGGGACTTCCCGGGAGATTCCTCTGGCGCGGCAAGGAGTACGTCGTCGACGCCGTGTTGGAGAAATGGAAAGAGACGTCCGCTTGCCGTCACGGCGGCGGTGAACGGTACGTCCGCAAGCACTGGTTCCGGGTCCGGACGGTCGGCGGGGATGAAATGAGGATCTACTTCGAACGGCAACCGCGGTCCGCCCGGGAGCGGAGATCACGATGGTGGTTGTTCACGCGCCGCGGGTCGGAAAAAAGCGGCGATTCCGGCCTGGACTCCGGGGACTGACCCACACAGCCCGTCTTTGGATTTCTTGACGGAGCAAAGGAGCAAGCCGACCAAAATGTCCGCCGAGCAGAACACTCAAAGCAAGGACAAGGAGCCTTCCCGGAAGCCCAGTCCGCCCCTGCCGCCGCCCACCCTGATTTCCCTCGCGCAGATGTTCTACACCGAGTGCATGGTCGTCACGGGCGCGATGCCGAATCCCTTCGCCAAGGTCCGCGAGGCGGACCCCAACATAGCGAAGTTCCAGATCGAGTGCGTGGAACTCCTCGTCAAGAAGACCGAGGGAAACCGCAGCGAAGAAGAGAGCCGCGCCCTGTCCAGTATGCTCGATCAGATGCGAATGGCTTTTGTCGAGATGAAACGGAGCCAAAGCGCGCCGAAGAGCGGATGAGAGGGGCGGAAAAGAGGCATGGACGAAGTCGTCGTCGGTCTGGGTGAACGCCGCTACCCCATCCGGATCGGCTCCAACTGCGCCGCCCAACTGGGCGACGGCGTGCGAGACGCCCTGCCCCGTTGCGACCGTCTGCTCGTGGTCAGCGATCCCGAGATCGCCAGACTCCACGCCTCGCCAGTGCTCGATTCTCTGCGCGGCGCGGGCTTTCTCGTCGAGCTTCTCGAGATCCCGGAAGGGGAGGTCTACAAGACAGTCGCCACAACCGAGCGGATCTGGGACCACCTGATCACGCGCGGCTACACGCGCCAGTCCGCCGCTGTCGCCCTGGGGGGCGGGGTGGTGGGCGACGTGACCGGCTTCGCCGCCGCCGCCTACATGCGGGGCATCGAGTTTGTCCAAGTCCCGACCACCCTGCTCGCGATGGTGGACTCGAGCGTCGGAGGGAAGACCGGCGTCAACCACCCCCGCGCCAAGAACGTCATCGGCGCCTTCTGGCAGCCGCGCCTGGTGTTCATGGACATGGCCTTCCTCGAGACGCTGCCGCCCGAGGAATTCCGCTCCGGGTTCGCGGAGGTCATCAAGCACGGCGTCATCCGCGACGCCGATTACTTCGCCTTCCTCGAGGAACGGCTCGACGCGATCTTCGCCCTCGACCACGAGGCGCTGGCGCACACGGTGAAGGTCTCGTGCGAGATCAAGTCGGCGGTCGTCGCCGCCGATGAGCGCGAAGGGGGCCTGCGGGCGATCCTGAATTTCGGCCACACTCTGGGCCACGCTCTCGAAGCGCTCGGCGGCTACGGCGGCCTGCGCCACGGCGAGGCGGTCGCCGTCGGAATGGTCGGCGCGGCTTGCATCGCCGAGCGGATGGGCCTGACTTCGGAGGAGACGGGCGCGCGCCTGAGAAAACTGGTCGCGCGCTCCGGCCTGCCGTCGCGATTCCCCGATCTCGGCGTCGACAGCGTGCTCGATCGCTTGAAGTCGGACAAGAAGGTCCGCGACGGACGCGTGCGCTTCGTCTTGCCGACGCGCATCGGCGACGTCGTCATTCGCGACGACGTTCCGCGCGGGATCATCGCCGACACCATTCGAGAGATGGGAGGGGGACGATCGTGAGCGAGAATCGAACGATCCTGCTGTTGAACGGGCCCAACCTGAACCTGCTGGGGGAGCGCGAGCCGGGAACATACGGCTCGACGACGCTGAGCGAGATCGAAGACCAACTCACCCGGTTCGCCCTCGAGCGCGACGTCACTCTCGAGTGCTTTCAAAGCAATCACGAGGGCGAGCTGATCGACCAGATCCAGCAGGCGAAGGGGAAGGTCGACGCCATCATCATCAATCCCGGCGCTCTGACCCACACGAGCCTTGCCTTGGCGGACGCCATAGCGGCCGTGGCGATTCCCACCTTCGAGGTTCACATCTCCAACATCTACCGCCGCGAGCCGTTCCGTCGCCATTCCTACGTCGCTCCCGTGGCGGTTGGCCAGATCAGCGGTCTCGGCGCCCTAGGCTACGAACTCGCCCTGAGAGCCGCCCTGCGCCGCCTCGAAGAAAGCGATGGCGCCAGGAATCGGCTTTCGGAGTGACTGCTGCGGGTGACTGTTCGGAGCGCCGGCTTTGGCCGGTGTGTTGCGTTCGGAGCGTCGGCCCCGGATGTTTGGCGGAATCCCACCACAAGGACACCGAGAGGAAAATCCGTCAGATCCGTGTTCTATCAAGACCGGAGAATGGAACACGGATTGGGCGGATGCGACGGATGATGCGGATATGACTTCCCCTCGGGGTATGGACTCCTGGAAACGAGGACGGCAAGGGAACTGGAATCCTGGTCTTCCGGACATCGGTCACAGGTATTCGATAAGAAATC
>DATKZW010000660.1:0-4334 GCA_035527775.1 Sumerlaeia bacterium
TCGGTTCGCCTCGTCAGCGAATCCGCGGCATTCTCTGCGGAGCAGAATCCTGATCGCTCCCTTCTTGTGCGCCGCATGGAAGATCCGGCGGAAGTCGCGGACCCGCAAACGGTTCAGGCCGTGGAGAAAGTCTTCCACGGATCTCTCGCTCGCGCCACTCTGGCGCAGCATTTCCACGTACTCGGACTCGGGATAGACCAGGTGGCCCCAGGGAATCCCCACAAATTCGTTCATGTGGCCCCCCGTATCGCAGTAGAAAAGAGGATCGAAAGTCAGGTACGCGTATCCTTTCGGCTTCAGGCACCGGATTATCTCATCGAGAGATTGGTCCGGGGAAGCGATGTGCTCGAAGGCGTTGAAGGAGACTGCGACGTCGAAGAACCCGTCTTCGAAAGCCATCCTCGTCGCTGAACCCGTCACGAATGAGATGCGGTCGAGATCGATGGGAAAACCGTGCCGGCGGTGCTTTTCCTCCAGGAGCCGACGGAACGCTCCATCGTACAGTGCGTCGTAATCCGTGAGGTCGGTCGCATAGATGTGTCGGCATCCGAGCGCCTGCAGGAAGTGGGCATGCATTCCCTCGCCCGCCCCCACGTCCAGTAGGGTCGTGCCGGCGAATTCCGCGCCCCGGCGACGCATCTTCCGCGCCATCCTCGCCACTTCCTTCGAGTGAAAGGCGAAGTCCTCCTTTTCGTCGTACATGTTCGCAGACCCAGAGGGCGTCGCGGCGGCTTTCGGGCGAGGGACGGCCGTGACCGCGTTCGCCCGTGACGCGTGCAAGCCGCGAAGGCTGACACGTCGTCCCCGCCCGCGGGGACCTCAGCGGAAGAACCGAGTCCCGCGCACACAGTAGAACCCGGGAAACATAATGGCCAGGCCGGCAATAAACTCTCAACCAGGGGGCCGCCAAGCGGAGAATTCGTCGACGGGAACAGACCGGGGACCGCGGGAACGAGGGAAAGTCCGGGAACAGGGAACGGGGAGGACGGATCGGGAATGGGAGCGGGAACGATGACGGCAGGAGGAGCGGGAAGGGGAGCGGCAGCAAGCGCAGGAGCGGGAACGGTGGCAACGGGAGCGGGGCCAACAGCGGCGGGAATGGCAGTGGATGCCGGCCTGGCCAAACGGAAAACCTCAACGAAGCGTTCTCCAGGAGTTCCGGCGGGCGCCCTTGCCGGCGTGAAACAACCGATGCGCTTGAACTCCCGGATCACACCATCTCATGTGAAAGAACGAAGTGCGCTCAGCGCACGGGACCGTGAGGTCGCCCCCCGGTCCTCGAAGTCGTCACGTCACTCCGGCCTCTGGTCCAACTCGCGGGCCAGAGCAACTCGCGAAAGCGAGATCATCCGTTCCCCGACCGCGGCCAAGACGTTCTGCTTGGGCCTTTGGTCCGCCCCTTCGCTCTGTGCGGCTTCGCGGGCAAGCTCGCCCCACAGGGCCACGACTTCGGCTGGAACCGCCGCTCTGTAACTGCACTCGGGGGGGCATTTCTGAAGTCCCAGCTCGTCTTCCGCATATTGGCTCAGAAAGGTCTCGTAGCGTTTCTGCTCGACGTCGGAAATCAGCGCCTGGCGGCGATCGGCCAGATCCGCCTGCATCCGCTGCAGCTTGTGGCCCTCGATCCGCAGGTCCTGGGTCAGGAACTGAAGGTGAACGCGCGCCAGAGCCAGACTCGTGCAAAGAGACAGCAGGACGATCACCCGCAGAAGACTCAGCGGGCGAAGCAACACCTGCGAGCGGTCGCGAAGATCGCAACGGGTCAGCGGCGTCATTCGTGTCTCCTCCTTTTTTCCTCTTCCGGGAATCCTCACTCCGCGCGCGCCAGCCGTTCGACCCCCCGCAGCTTGGCGCTCCGGGCTCGCGGGTTTGTCTCGGTTTCGGCGGCCCGGGGCTCCAGAGGCCGCCGCGTCAGATCGCGAAAACGCGCCGGCGCTTTCTCCCGTCCCCACGGGTCCGTCTCGTCCATCTCCGGACGGCAGGCCCGCCGAAAACGGCGCTTGACGATCCGGTCCTCGTGGCTCTGGAAAGTGAGCGCCGCCATCCTTCCTCCGGGGCCGAGAACCTGAAGAGCGGCCTCCAGGCCCTCGCGCAGGGAATCGGCCTCGTGGTTGACCTCGACGCGGAGCGCCAGAAACACGCGCGTGGCCGGGTGAATCCGCCGAGGCCAAGCCTTGCGCGGCACGGCGGCCGCCACCGTTTCGGCCAGGTCGACGGTCGTCTCGAACGGCTTGCGCGCTCGCCGCTCGACCAGGCGCCGGGCAATACGGTCCGCCCAACGCTCATCGCCCTCCCTGCGAAAGAGGGCGGCCAGCTTCGCCTGCTCCCACGTGTTGACGGCGTCGGCCGCCGTCGGTCCCCCCGCGCTCCGGTCGTAGCGCATGTCGAGGGGGCCTTCGAGATGGCAGGCGAATCCGCGCGCGGGATCGTCAAAGTGGAGAGAGGAGGCTCCCAGGTCCATCACGATTCGGTCCGCCTGATCCAGACCCAGGTCGCCCAGTACCCGGGCCAAATCGGAATGGTTTGCATGAACGAGAGCGTAGGAGCGGGAGGGGATTCCACGAGAGCGAAAGCGCTGGCGGGCGATCGAGAGCATGGCGTCGTCCAAATCGAGACCGACCAGGAAGCCCTCCTCTCCCCAAACTTCGAGCAAGGCCAGACTATGTCCCCCGGTCCCCACGTTGCAGTCCACGATGACGTCGCCGGGCCGGGGCTGGAGAAGTTGGCATACCTCCTGGACCATCACGGGCTGATGAACCGACTGCGGGGCCGCGGCGCCACGGGCGTCACGCCCCTCCGCCGCCGGCGCCGATTCATCCGGTCCTATTCGCCTGTGGTCACGAATCCTTCAACTCCCTCCCGCGCAAGCGGGGTGTCCTGCTCCGGGGCGGCGGGATCTGGGGTCCCGGTCGCCCCGCACTGCTCATGTCTTCTCGGCCCGGTTCTTCACGCGAACCTGTTCGGCCAGATGCTTCAGGTCGCGCAGCGCCGTCGACTCCGTGGCGTTCCAACGCTCGCGGTCCCAAACCGTGAAAAACCGGTTTTCGCCAATCACGGTCACGTCATGATTGAGATTGGCCAGCTTCCGGAGATCGGCGCTCAGGCGAATGCGGCCCGACGCGTCAACCTTCTCTTGCGTCGCTAGGCCGATCAGGATCTCTTTGAGCCGGCGGGCCTCCTCGTCGAGTTCGTTGTACTGCTGGAATTCCGCCGCCAGTTCCGCGAATGCGGAAGCGGGCTGCACGATCAGGTTCAAGTCGAGAGAGGGACTGACCACAACCTGCATCCCGTCGTCGGGATGCTGGTCCTTGAGAACGGCCTTGAACCGCGACGGGATTGACAGGCGGCCCTTGTCGTCGATCCGCAGTTCGTGTTTCCCGATGAAGCCGATCACGGAGGACACCGAACCGAACCCTTCTAAGTGGTCTGCGGCTGAACCGATATACAACTGTCAGAAAAACCCTCGTATCGGGGGCTTTCGATCCACTTCCACCCACAATACGATATATTCGTCCCACAACGCCCCACCCTCCGCAAGCTTTTTTTTCAAGAAAAATGACGCGCCTCCCGTGCCGGCACATATCCTGTATCCTCGCGCGGAGGAAGTACTATATGTGGTTCCCCATCCCGCCCAAGGCAATGCAGGCGCCGGCAGCGACCGGGGCGCCTTCTTCCCTTTCGGCCATGCCTCCCGGTTGAAGGGCCGGACCCCGCGCACCGGCTCGGTCTGCCGAAGACTCCAGGGCGCCGGAAATAAAGGTGGCTCGGAGAGAGATCGTCGCTATTCGGCCGCGTCGGCAGCGCCCGCGATCTCGCGGCCAACCAAGAGATCCATTGACAGGGGACTCGGCAACCTGTAACCTGCAAGGAATCAGAGAGAAGGGAGGAATACGGTCATGACGGAGAGCCGTTTTTCCACTGGACGGGGGTTCACATTGATAGAACTCCTGATCGTGGTGGCCATCATCGCGATCCTGGCGGCCATTGCCGTGCCCAATTTTCTGGAAGCGCAGGTGCGCTCGAAGGTCGCGCGCGTTCGGTCCGACCAGCGCGCGATCGCCGGCGCGCTGGAATCCTACTACACGGACTACAACGATTTCCCGGAATCGCCCTGGGACGAGGGATCCCTGGTGGAGGCCCTTTCCGCTCTCACGACGCCCGTCGCCTACATCACGTCCCTTCAGTTTCCGGACCCCTTCATGGACAAGACGCTCCAGAATGGGCCGGGGAACTTTTTTCCCCCGGGATCGGTCGGGTCCTATCGGTACTTCCCCTATGACGGATACTGGGCCATATCGTGTCATCCCGACTTCATCCGACAGGCCTTTGTCATC
>DATKZW010000661.1:0-4205 GCA_035527775.1 Sumerlaeia bacterium
CCGGTGACAAGGGCTTTCTGGAAGGGGAAGTCGATGATCCTGTCCTCCTCCGTCAGAGCGGAAAACCAGGCCCGGCGTCGCGGACGGATCGCCCGCGCTGAGACCTCCCAGGAAACTCCCGACCATCGATTCGCCCTCGCCGACGCAGGCGCCACCCTCGCGCCGAGAGGTCCGGTTGGAGCAAGCGAAGACCTCCGCCGCCCAAGCCTTGAGAGATCGCGGGCGCCGAAGGCGGAGCGGGTTCGGGCGGCCAATGGGCTGGCTGTCGGGCGGGCCGGATTCCTTTCCATGGAGGATCGAAGTAGCGCCAATCCCCAATCCCTAATCCCTGACCCGCAATCCCTGATCCCTCGCGTTGCGTCAAATGAAAAAGCTACCGAAGGCTAGGCGGCCCACATCCCCCCCTTTTCCCTTGCCAACGCGCCGTTCTGACGGCACAATGCGAGCGGCCCGGGACAGAGCCGTTTCGTCCGTCCCTTGCGACGATGGCCAATCTGTTGTCCGGACACGTTTTCCGCCCCCCGCCTTTCGGGGCGCGTTGAAGGAGGAAGCCGCAGTTATGAAGACAAACTTTTGGCCGCGCACGATGGTTCTGGCGGCGCTCATGGGCCTCGCGCTCTCGGCGGTCGCCGTCGCGCAAACCGGCAGTTCCAGCGAGGAAAAGACAACGATGACCGAAGAGAAGTCGACGGGCGAGAAGCAGGACGCCAAGGATGTGCAGAACGAAAAGCCCGCGGAGAAGAAGCCCGACGCCCCCGCGACAGGGCCCGCCGCCGGTGAAAAACAGTCTCCCCTTCCGCCGGGAACCTACGCCGTGTTTGAGACGTCTCTGGGCAAGTTCACCGCGCGCCTTTTCACGGACCGCATGCCGATCACCACACAGAACTTCATCGATCTTGCCGAGGGAAAAAAGGCCTATCGAGATCCGAAAACCGGGCAGATGGTGAAGAAGCCCCTCTACAACGGGCGCAGGATCTTCCGCGTTTCCAAGGGCTTTATGTTCCAGACCGGCTCCGCGAACGATACGGGAGCTTACAACGCGGGGTTCATGATCCGGGACGAGTTTCATCCTTCCTTGCGCTACTCGAAGCCGGGCCTCTTGGCGATGGCCAACGCCGGCCCCAACACCGGGAGCTGCCAGTTTTTCGTCACCTTCAGCGCCGAGGGATGCCGTCATCTCCAAGGCAAACACCCGATCTTCGGCGAGGTCGTCGAAGGCATGGACACCGTGCGCAGGATCGAATCGGTCAAGACCGAGCTGGCCCCGGGACCGTTCCGCGAGAAGACTAAACCCGTGGACCCGCCCGTCATCAAGAAGGTCGCCATCAAGCGAGTTCCCGAGCCATCCTCCCCGTGAGGCAACGGAAATGCGAGCCGACACGCCCCTAGCCCGGATTCGGAGACGCCGCCTTGCCGGAGTCGCCTTGCTTGGCGCGCTGGCGCTCGCGGGCTGTCCGAAGAAACAGATTCCCGAGGCGCCCAAGCTGGAACCCGCACAGGCTGTCGAAAAAGGCGAGTCGGTCACGGTGGAATTCCCCGCCGACGGCGCGTGGCATCCCTCCGGGTTCCTCGGCCGCCCAGGCGATCGGATCCGCTTCATTCCCTTAGGGGACGCGGCGTTTCTCTCGAAAAAAGCCATTCTGGTCCACATCGGGCGCACGCGTTCCCAGATGGTCTACGCCGGCAAGCCGCCCCAGCGCGTCACAAACCTCGGCGAAATCCTCTTCCGGGTCGATTTGGACGCCTTGGGACCTTACTCCGAAAGCACGGTTCGCGTTCGAGTCGAGAATCTCGCGAAGTAGGGCGCGCGGGGAAATCGGTCGCCGGCGCGCGCTTCCTCTTTCTTGGGAGGAGATCGCACGAATGAAAAAGACCGCTTTTGTCACGGGTGTCAACGGCCAGGACGGGGCGTACCTTTCCAAGCTGCTCCTGGAGAAGGACTGCAAAGTCTTTGGGCTCGTCGAGCGCAGTACGCGGTACGCCTTCGCGAACCTGGACTATCTCGGCGTCACCGACGAGGTCGACTACATCGAAGGCGACCTCACGGACGAGGCGTCGCTGGTCAAGGCCGTTCGTCTCACCCACCCGCACGAAGTCTACAACCTCGCCGCGCAATCCTTCGTCGGCAGTTCGTGGGACCAGCCCGTGTTGACGACCGAGGTCAACGCCACGGGCGTGCTGAAACTGCTCGAGGCCGTGCGGAACTTCGCGCCCATGGCACGGTTCTATCAGGCCTCGACTTCCGAGATGTTCGGCAACAGCCACCGCGACGGCCTTCAGACGGAGAACACGCCCTTCTGCCCCCGCAGTCCGTATGCCATCGCCAAGCTCTACTCCTATTGGATCGTGAACAATTACAAAGAGAGCTACGGCATGTTCTGCGCCAACGGGATACTCTTCAACCACGAGTCCCCCATCCGCGGCAAGGAGTTCGTCACGCGGAAAATCTCCGACGGCGTGGCGCGCATCAAACTCGGCCTCCTCGACCGGATCGGGCTCGGCAATCTCGAAAGCAAGCGCGACTGGGGTTTCGCGGGCGACTACGTCGAAGCGATGTGGCTCATGTTGCAGCAGGACGAACCGGACAACTACATCGTCTCGACGGGCGAGACGCACTCGATCCGCGGTTTTCTCGACGCCGCTTTCAAACACGCCGGCATCCCGAAATGGAGGCGCCATGTTTTCATCGACCCCGCCTTCAAGCGGCCGGCGGAGCTCTTCACCCTTCAAGGCAAATCCACCAAGGCCCGCCGCAAACTCGGTTGGAAACCAAAGGTGCGATTCGATGAACTCGTCAAGATGATGGTCGACGCCGACCTCGAACGGCTGAGTTGATTCGCCGCGATCGTTCGTTCGTGGGCGCACTCTTCCTGATCTGTCGCTGTCTCACGTTTCGCGGTTGGGCAAAGGCGGAGCATGGCCCCGTCCCTCGAGTTTGGACGCAACGGGGCAGGGCCGCATCCCCTGGAGTCTCGGTAGGACTGGCGGGGCGACGCCCCACCCTACGGATGGGGCGGGGCGATTGTTTCCGTGAAGGGTTCGAGGGCGCGGTCGAAGGCCAGGAAATCCTCCGGAAGGGGCGCCTCGAATTCCATGGGCTCGCCCGACGCCGGGTGGTTCAGGCATAAGCGGTGAGCGTGGAGAAGGGGGCGTGCGGTCCGACTCAAGGCGCGGATGATGTCAGGATGGCCCGGGGGGATTCGCATCTTCATCTCGCGCGCGGATAGACCATAGGCCGGGTCGCCCACAACGGGATGGCCAACGTGGGCGAGGTGGACGCGGATCTGGTGGGTCCGGCCGGTCTCCAGGCGGCACCGGAGCCGCGTCAATCCGGGCGCGCGCGCCACGGCTTCCCAATGCGTCAGGGCGGGACGGCCGGATCTCCGGGTGACGGCCATGCGCGTACGGTTGCGCATCGACCGACCGATAGGCGCCTCGATGCTTCCTTCCCGTCCCGACATCTCGCCCACAACCCACGCCAGATAGATGCGTCGCATCGAGCGGTCCGCCAGTTGCTTGGTCAGCCGGTTATGGGCGACGTCGGTGCGCGCCACGGCGATGCATCCGCTGGTTCCGCGGTCCAGGCGGTGGACGATGCCGGGGCGCGTCGGTCCTCCGATGTTCGAAAGGCGCCCGTAGCGAGCGAGCAGCGCATTGACGAGGGCGCCTGAGTTGACGCCCGCTCCGGGATGGACCACCATGCCGGCCGGCTTGTTGACGACGATCAGGTCGTCGTCTTCGTGGAGGACGTCGATGGGGATCTCTTCCGGCTCCGGAGCGGGGGAGGCGGAGGGAATCTCTTCCACCTCGATCCGCTCGCCTCCCCGAAGCAAATGCTTCGGCTTGACCTCGGCGCCGTCGACTCGGACGCGTCCCTCACGAATGAGGGTCTGGACCCGCGATCGGCTGAGTTCCTCGAAATGGTCCGCAACGTAGACGTCGGTTCGGCAAGGGCATTCCCCCGGGTCCACGCTCAGGACACTGGGTGTGACAGGGGATTCGTGGGGCATGGGCGAAGCGTCAGGGATTCATCAGTTCCTTCCGCTCGCGCAGCATTCTCCGTTCGGCTCGCGAGATGAAACGGAAGATCTTCTCGCGGTCGTCTTCGTGGAGCGTCGTGAATTCGACGGCGATGTCGTAGTGGCCCGCTCTCTCGGGATCGGCGGCCAGCCCGCAACGCGCCACGCAGCCGATTGCCATCACCT
>DATKZW010000662.1:0-2290 GCA_035527775.1 Sumerlaeia bacterium
CTTTGGCTCTCTGCTAGCGATTGAGGCGACGCTGGCCTTCTTTCTGGAGTCCACGTTCCTGGGCGCCTGGATCTTCGGGTGGCGAGTTCTGTCGCCTCGGCTGCACGCTCTGAGCATCTGGATCGTGGCCGCCGCCTCGAACCTGTCGGCCTACTGGATTCTTACGGCCAACGCCTGGATGCAGCGCCCTGTCGGTTTTGCGATCCGCAACGGACGGGCCGAATTGACAAGCCTCTTCGAGGTCCTCACGCAGAAAACGGCGATCCTCTCCTTCCTGCACACCGTCGGCGGCGCCTACATCCTGGCCGGCTTCTTCGTCATGGGGGTCAGTGCGTGGCATCTCTTGCGCAGAAACGAAACGTCCTTCTTCGCGAAGTCCTTTCGGATGGGTTTGGCCTTCGCGCTGATCTTCTCGATCTGGGAGCTCGCCGTCGGGCATCTGAGTGGCATGGAGGTGGCCAAGACGCAGCCGGCCAAGCTCGCCGCCATGGAGTCCTTTTGGGAAAGCAGAGCCGGGGCGCCCCTGGCGCTTCTCGCCTTCCCGGACGAGAAGAACGAAAGGAACTACTTCGAGTTCGGGGAGATGCCCCCTCTCCTCAGCGTTCTCGCGTACGGAGAAGCCGACGCCGAAGTCAAGGGCCTCCGGGATTTCCCGCGGGATGAACGACCTCCCGTGGCGCCAACTTTCCTTGCCTTCCGCGCGATGTTCGGGCTCGGACTCATCTTCATCGCGCTCACGGTTGTGGGTTGGATCTGGCGGCGGAACCTCGAGGCGCATCCCCGCTTTCTCCGGCTCATGATCTGGGCGATCCCGTTGCCCTACATCGCCCTCCAGGCGGGATGGATCGTGACTGAAATCGGACGACAGCCTTGGATCGTGCATCCCAATCCCGAACTCGGCTTTGCGGGGATGCGCACGGCGGACGCCGTCTCGCCCATCGCGACCAGCCAGGCGGCCCTGTCGTTCGCCGCTTTTCTCATCGTTTACACCGTCCTCGGGATCGCGGATTTCTGCCTCCTGGCGAAATACGCGCGCAGGGGTCCCGGGCCTGCTTCACGGACCTTGTCCGCGACCGCCCAGGGCGCGGACAAGGCGCGCGCGTGAGGAGGGAGAGCCGAGCCATGCTCGAATCGATCTGGTTCATCCTCTGGGGCGTTCTCTGGGCCGTCTACTTCATGCTCGACGGCTTCGACCTCGGCGCGGGCGCCTTGCTGCCGTTCTTGGCGAAGAACGAGGAGGACCGGAGAACCGTCTATCGCGCCATCGGTCCCTATTGGGACGGCAACGAGGTCTGGCTCATCGCGGCGGGAGGCGTGACTTTCGCCGCTTTCCCCACAACTTACGCCGTCATGTTCAGCGCACTTTACACGCCTTTGATGCTCATTCTCTTCGCCCTCATTTTTCGCGGCGCCGCCGTGGCGCTTCGGCCCGAGTCCGAGGGCGAAGGCGCGCGGAAGGCGTGGGACTGGTGCTTCGTTCTGGGGAGTTTCACGGCGGCGCTGCTTCTCGGGGTGGCCTTCGCCAATCTCTTCCGAGGCGTGCCCATCGACCGGAAGGGGATCTTTCACGGAACGCTTCTGACTCTCCTGAATCCCTACGGAATTCTTGGCGGCGCGCTGTTTGCGCTTCTGTTCGCCACTCACGGGGCGTTGTGGCTGGCCCACAAATGCGAAGGCGACGTGCAGGCGCGGGCGGCCAAGGCCGCCGCGCGGCTCTGGATCGCCCTTGTCGCCGCGGCGGTTCTCTTCCTGACTCTCACGCCGTGGGCGACGCCGCTTTTCGCGAACTACCTGGCGCACCCGGCCCTTTTCGGCGTTCCCGCCGTGGGCCTCTTGGCCCTCCTCTTTGCCCGCGTCCCGATGGCGAAAGGCGCGTGGTTGCCGGCATGGGCCTTTTCGAGCGCGGCCATCGTCGCCGTCGCCCTCTTCGGCGTCATCGGCATGTACCCGGCGCTGCTGCCGTCGAGCCTGAGTTCCGACTACAGCATGACGATCCACAACTCCGCCTCCAGCCCCAAGACTCTCAGGATCATGCTCGGCGTGGTCCTCGTCCTTGTCCCCATCGTCATCGCCTACCAGGCGTGGGTGTACTGGGCCTTTCGAGGGAAAGTCCCGGCGGCGTCGACGGACGAGGAGTTCGGTTATTAGCGCTCCGACCCGCTCGAAACGACGAGCGGCGATCGCCCTCCAAGCGAGATCCGGATGCATCCAAACACGACCGAGAGCGCCGAAAGAACTGCTCGACAGGGACGCAGCGCCGGCCATACAATGACTCGACGCGGCGGGGCTT
>DATKZW010000663.1:0-5119 GCA_035527775.1 Sumerlaeia bacterium
GGGGCGGAATAGGGTGGCATTCCACCTCGATTTTGTTATTATGCGCCCTTCCGTGTCGGTGGACGGCGCGCGGATCATGACGTCGGGGAGACCCGAATGGGGAGACGGACCTCCTCCGCGCAGTTGGGCCGCCCACTCGTAAGACGGCGATTCTGCCGCCCAAGGGGTGAATCCATGGCGGAGCAAAGGGCAAGACAAGTCGCGGACATTCTCGAACGGAACACGGAGAGAGCCCTGTTCGTCGATGTGCGCAACGACGAGGAGACCACCTACGGCGCACTGCTCGACGCGTCGAGACGGATGGCCTCGTTTTTGAAAGAGCGGGGCGTTCAGCCGGGCGATCCGGTTGTGATCTCGTCGGAGAATTGCGCCGAGTACGCAGCGCTTACCTTTGCCTGCATGCACGTGGGGGCCCGAATCGTCCCGATCAATCCGGCCTTCCACCCGCAGGACTTTGCCGGCATTCTGGGGATGGCCTCCGGCAGGCTGTTCTTCACGACCCCGGGCATCCGCTCCCGCGTTGAGGAGACGCTGTCCGCGCTGCCGGCCCTGGAGACGGTCTGCTTCCGCCCGTCGGTCGAGCCCGCCAAGAAGAAACATGAACACCTGGTGAACCTGGACTTCCAGGAGGCTCTGGCGGGGCACAAGCCCGCGAACCTGAACCTGGCGGACCAGGATGACGAAACCGTCTTCCTGACGATGTTCACCTCCGGGACGACGAGCGCGCCCAAGGGCATCAATGTCACGTATCGGGGACTGGTCGGGAACGGGCTCGCCTTCTGCCGAAGGATGGGCCTGGGGCGCGAGAATCGCTTTTACAACGTCCTGCCGATGACCTATCTGGGCGGCTTCTACAACCTGATGCTGATTCCTTTCTTGGCGGAGGGCTCCTTCGCCCTGGACGGCGCCTTCGGCGTTCCCAACGTCTACGGCTTCTGGGAGACGGTGAGGGAGTACAAGGTCAACACGCTCTGGTACACGCCGACCATGCTCTCGATGCTGCTGTCGCTGGAGGACGACGAGGACCTTTCCTTTCTGAAGACGTCGATCTCCATCGCTCTGGTCGGCATGGCGCCGCTCCCGGTCGATCTCAAGAAGCGGTTCGAGAAGCGGTTTGGGTTCCCGCTATACGAGAACTACGGACTCTCCGAGACGACTTTTCTCACGACGAACCACCCGGATCTTCCTTACAAAGACGGGTCGATCGGAACGGCGCTCGAAGGAGTGACGGTGAAGATCGTGGACGAACAGGGGCGGCCCGTCGGCGCCCGCAGAGAAGGACAAGTGCTGGCCAAGACGCCACACTTCATGAAGGGGTACGAAAGCGCCGGGGAGTCGGACCGGGCAAACGTTCTGGACACCGGCGAGTTCCTGACGGGCGACATCGGCTATCTCGATGAGGACGGCGAATTGTTTGTGACGGGCCGTATCAAGGATATCATCATTCGGGGCGGAGTCAACATCAGCCCCAAGGCGATCGAGAACGCGTTCTACGGCATGGAGGCCGTGGAGGAGGTGGCCGTCCTCGGCGTGCCCCACCCGGTCTACGGCGAAGAAGTCGCGTTGGTGGTAAGGGTCAAGGAAAGCGAGAAGACCAAGGTCACCGTGGACGATCTGCACCGATACTGTGAGTCGCACATCGCCCATTTCCAAAGACCGAAGCTGATTTACATCATCGATGCCCTGCCCAAGGGCGCGACGGGGAAGATTCAGAAGAACGTGCTCCGGAAACTGATTGCGGAGAAGGTCGATCCGCTCAACGGATAACGGGGCGCGCGTCTTAGAGGATCTGGAAATGGACGTCAAATTCACCATACAGGGCGGGAAAATCATCCGCGAGATCGAGCGGGCGCCTTCGGACGTGATCGAGGCGCTTGGAGCGATTCCCACGAGTATCCTCTCGGACTGCCTGGACCGTCTGAACGCGATGGACTCGGGGCTGAAGCCCCTGCTGCTGCCGCCGCGGGCTTTTTCCGGATCGGCTTTCACGGTGGAGGAGATCGAGGCGGGCAATCTGATGAGCCACATGGCTTTGAAGTATGTGCGAGCCGGCGACATCCTGGTGATCGATGGCAAAGGCGTGACGAGCCGAGCGGGCTGGGGCGGACTCCAGACCTTCGCGGCGAAGAAGAAGGGCGTTCGCGCCGTGATCATCGACGGATCGGTGCGCGACTGGGAAGACATTCAGAAATACGAGATTCCGGTTTACGCCCGGGCCGTTTCCCCCGCCGGGCCGCACAAAGGCTGGGGCGGCCGCGTCAATCTTCCCGTCAGCTGCGGCGGCATGGTTGTGGAGCCGGGCGACGTGATCGTGGGCGACGCGGACGGGCTCGTGGTGGTTCCGAAGGAACGGGCCGCGCAGACCCTCGCCGAGGCCCGGGAGAAGCTGAAGAAGGAAGAAGCGTGGTTCCAGAAGGTGGAAGAGGGCGTGGACACGGCGGATTTCCTTGGCTTCACGGCGAAGGCGCAAGAGTATGGGATCGAGATGATCTGAGAACAGGGGCAAACGATGACAGCGACTCTCTACTGGAATCCCAATACTCTTGTCATTCCTCTCGGGAAGGGCCTGATTCGCCTTTTCCAGACGTCCTATCGGCGCAACGTCGTGGCCACTCGTCCGATCCTGGATCTCGCGGATCAGATGATCGGCGGAGCGCCTGAGGAAGCGGTTCGAGAGCGCTTCGAGAAGGCGGAAAGCGCGCTTCGCCTGGCCGACGCCAGCGAGTTCACCCTTTGGGAGTGCGCCTACTCCAATTCGGATTTCTTCGACCCGTCTTTCGATCCCGACGACCTCCAGACGCTTGAGTACGAAGAGTTTGTCGAGCTCCTGACGGACGCGCAGATCCTTGCCCGCCAATGGCCGCCCGTCTTCGATCTCAAGAAGCGCTCCTTTGGCGACCGGTTTCGAGGGACGTTCTTCGAGCAGATCGGCACGGAAGGCCTTTATCGCCGCACGCAACCGACGGCTTGGTGGACGGCCCAGAAGTTCACCGAGGATCTCTCGGAGATCAAACCCACACCCTATAAGTTCATCGAAGAAGCTTTCCTCGACGCTTACATTCGAGAGAACATGAGGAACCTGGAAGTCCTCGAGATAGGCTGCGGAACCGGGTTTTTCACGCGCAGGATCGCCGCGGTCGCCAAGCGGGCCGTCGGCATGGACTCCAACGAGGACTACGTCGAAAAGGCGCGAAAGGCCTGGCCCTCTGAACGGTATCCGAACCTGGAATTCCACGTCGGCGATATCGTCGATCTATCCAAAGGCCGCGGTGTATTTCAGGGAATGCAGTTCCACCGGATCATCATGATCGATACGTTCCTGTTTCTGTTTGACCCGAGCTATCAAGCGCCTCTGGCGCAGCGCCGCGCCGAGATCATGCGCAACATCGCCGGCCTGCTCAGGCCCGACGGGCATCTCTTGATTATGGATCCGCACCCCTTCTGGCTCACACCATGGCTCGGCCTGGAGAGCAGGCCCTTCGGCATTGTGACCGAGTACCGGGACCGGAGCTTCAAGGTGATCCCGACGCTTGAAGAAATCAGCTGCTTTCTCTTCGAGAACGGACTGCGCATCCGCAGGATTCTCGAACCGAGGATCGACGAACGCTACGCGAACATCAACCCGAAAGCTCACGCTTTCATGAAGCAGTTTCCACAATGGTGGTTTCTTGAAACAGAGAAAGCGCAAGCGAGATGAGCTTGGGCGCATTCCGCGCCGCAGAGGAAGGCACATAGAGAATGATTCATGACGAACTGCAGGCGATCCTGCGTGAAGTCTTTGGTGACGAAAACCTGGAGATGACCGACGATATGACCGCCGAAGACGTGGAGAAGTGGGATTCCCTGTCGCACATCAACATGATTGTCGCGGCGGAAGAGCATTTCGGCGTCAGATTCAAGAACTCCCAGATCGCGCGCCTCCAGTGCGTCGGGGACTTGAAAGATCTCATCATGAAGAAGAGGCCCGACCTGGACTGACGCGAAATGGAATCGGGTCTCGACACAAGCCTCAGCGCCCACCAGCAACTTTACCTGAACTCCTGGCACTTTCTGGCGTTCGCGATGGCGGCCCTTGTCACTATGCGCCTGCTGCCTCGTGGCGTGGCCCGCCGGTTGGCCCTCCTCGCGCTCAACCTTTATTTCGTCTATTTCTTCGTGTCCGGCTGGTGGTCGGCTTTGTTTCTCGCCGGCTGCGTCTTGGCCACCTGGGGCGTGGGCGAACTCCAGGCGCGCCTCGAAGACCGACTCCCTGCCGTCTTCCCCGTCCTGCTGGCCGTCGCGATGTGGATGGGACTATTCTTCATCAGAGACCCCCAACTGCTGCCCGTCGTCAATCCTTTCCATTACGCGCCCGTGCGCATCGTGGGCATCTCCTACATTGTCTTCCGCTGCTTGCAGTACATGCTCGACGCCGACGTGTTGGAACGCCGCAACTTGCTGACGCTTGCCAACTTCATCCTCTTCTTTCCCACCCTGATATCCGGTCCCATTGAACGGTTCGAGAACTTCCAGGCTTGGCACGACGACCGCGCGCGCGTCGAGGATCCGTCGCTCCTGCCCGCCCTGCATCGGATCGCCAATGGCATGATCAAGAAATTCGTTCTGGCCGACAACCTCATGGCCTGGAGCGTCTACGAATGGCGCCCCGGCGACGCCTGGTCCGTCCCGCTTTTGTGGCTCGGAATGTTGCTCCAACTCGCCCTGCTCTACCTGGACTTCAGCGGCTATTGCGACATCATGATCGGCGTGGCGCGCCTGATGGGCATGCGCCTGATGGAGAACTTCGACCGCCCCTGGCTGGCCCAGAACATCCAGGATTTCTGGACCCGCTGGCACATCAGCCTCTCGAGCTTCATCCGCGACTACGTTTTCACTCCGCTCAACGTCGCGATCATGCGCCACGTGCCGCGCCGGGGCCAGTTCTCCTGCGTCACGCTCGCCTACTTCTTCACGATGCTCCTGATCGCCCTCTGGCACGGCACGACTTGGGGGTTCCTTCTCTTCGGCGTATGCCACGGCCTGGCCCTCGTGCTCTCGCAGGTCCTCAAGACGTACGGATACGCGCGCCTGTCCGCCCCGGTTCAGCAACTCCTCGTGCGCGGCCGCCCGGCCCGCGTTG
>DATKZW010000664.1:0-5016 GCA_035527775.1 Sumerlaeia bacterium
AACGGCAAGGAGACAGGAGGCCGCCAACGGGACTCCGAAGTAGCACGCGACGTGACAAAGAGCGCGGAGAGAGGCGATCTCTCTGAGTTCCGCCCTGAATTCCCAGGGTCGGGAGACAATCTTCCGCCATTCCTGCAGCGATATCCCTTCGATGGTCGGCAATGTCCTCACGGTGACGAGCACAATGGCCGACGCCGCCGCTGTCAGGAAGAGAGTCACCCCAATCGCCAACCATCGCGGGGGCCGCAGGCGGCGGCGGCTGAGAATCTCGATTTCTCTTTGAAGGCCGAGAGCGGCGAGGGCGAAGAGCGAGAAATGGGCGACGACCATGAACGCGGCGGGCGAGCGGAAGCGGTTGAACCCCGGCGCCCAGCGATGCGCCCAGGAGAAGAGAGGAGTCGCCTCTCCGGTGGATATGAGAAGGCCGACAACGGCGGCAGCGGCGAAGAACCACTTCTTCCGCGCGCGCGATCCGACGAGGCTGCACGCGGCGAAAATCAGCGCGGCAAGCCCCACGTAATCGCTGACAAGCCGTTCGCCAATCTCGCCGCCTTCCGGGGCGTTCCATTTCCCAAGATACGGGAGGGGCCGGCCACGGATGGCGAGATTCCCCGTGGAATCGCCAAGGAAAGACGGAAGCGCGAACTCCCAGAGTTCCTCCGCGGGCAGCGCGTGGCTCGAAGCCGCGGCCAGGTCGAAACCCTCGCTCCGGTTCGAAATCCTGCCCATTTCCAGACCGGGAAGCATCTGCACCGCGCTGAGCCCGGCGCACACGAGGCCGGCCAACGCCAATCCGCCGATTGGACGGAGAAGGCTGACGCGTCGGTCGCTCTTGCCACGGATCAGTCGGTACAGGGCCGCTGATAGAACAAAGAGCGCCGACATCCAGAAGGTGGCGTAGAAGATCTGGGCGTGGCTGGCGAGAATCTGGAGCGCCCAGGCCGCGCCGAGCGCCACGCCCCATCGCAAGCGGCCCGAACGCGCCAGCATCAGGGCAGCCGCCATGGCCCAGCCGATCCACGCGATGGCCTGGAGTTTCGCCAGATGGCCCGGAAAGGCCAACGTGGCGACGTGAGCCCCGGTCTCATAGAGGATGGCGACGAAGCACGCCGCCAGGGGCTGGACGCGCATCGCGCGGGCGAACGCGTAAAAGCCCACCGCGCCGATCGCCAAATGGAGGGCGTACTGGGAAGTCAAGGCCAGCGACGTTCTCAAGCCAACGGAGAGCCACGCGGGGGGGTAGAAAGGGCAAAAGGCGAAAGATGCGACAAAAGGCCAGCCGCCGAAAAGGTACGGGTTCCAAAGAGGGACCCGCCCGCGATCGACGAGGCTCTGCCATCCCCATTCCCACATCAGATAGTCGTGGGTGTAGGTGTCATGCCCGGCGAGGAAAACGGCGGGCGTCCAGAAATCGTGGAACAACGCAGCCGCCATCCCGGCGGCCGCGGCCGCCGTCGCCGCGGCCCAGGCTTTCTCGCATCGGATCGACGGCGCGGCCATACGATTGCTCAAGAAGGCGCCTCTATCGGATTTGTCCTCTTCGAATGCCCGTCGGCGACGGGAGCAATCCGTACTTCCGGCCCGACGGCGCCGCGCCGGGATTGCCTACTGGCCTGACCCAACGCCAAACAGGATGTCAAAGACGCGGCCCGGAGGTTTGGCGCCGCCGGTTCGAAAGATATCGCCCGCGCTTTTCGTGCCGTTCGTGGGATCGTAGATCATGCTCAGACATTCCGCCGCGGCCAAGTCATTGTCCGCCGGGATGTACTCCCACGGATAGCCGGCATCGTGCCACATGAGGGTCCGCCAGGGAATCGTGCTGGGATTCTGGCTGTCATCTCTCTTGTCGGGGCCGTTGGAGTTCATCTCGTACGTGTTGCTGGGAAAACCAGGTCCCGGATTCCCCGGCGGTCCGGCCGAGCCGACGCCCACGGCGCCGGCACCCAGCTCGTAGCGCGCGGGGAGGTTGAGGCCTACCGTTCCGCCACTCACGTACCCGCTCTGCCCGAAGGGGTCATAGGGAATGCTGGTGACATAGGCGATCGGCGTCGTCAGTTGGCCCCAACCTTCCAAGCGAACCGGGTCATCCGCTATATCGCGGTTCGTGTACGAGTTCCAGTCCGTGAAGTAGGTCTCCTGGCCAGTGGCCAGCGACCGCAGATCGGACCGCACGCGGGAAACCTTGCTGCGAACCTGCGCCTCGAGGAAATTCGGCACGGCAATGGCCGCCAGGACTGCGATGATTGCGACGACGATCAGCAGTTCGATCAGGGTGAACCCGCGCATCTTGGGCCAATCTTTCGAGGCAATCATGATCCCGTGTCGCCCCCCTGCCATGCGGATGCTCCCAAGGACCCCTCTCAGAACTCCGGGGTGAACTGCGTGAGGGAGTTGTACACGATGTCCCCATGGCTGCGGGTGCCGTTGGTGGCGTCGTAGGGGAGACCGCCCCGCGCTATCTCGGTGTCGTAGTCCGCGTCGGGGCCCGAAGTGATGAGTTTGTACTGCCCTTCCTGCAGCCCGTGCGGGCTGTCGCCCTGCCAGTGTGGATTGTTGTCGATGTAGATGTAGGTCCGGGGCGTCAGCCAATCCTGCGGGATCAGGCCGGGGTAGAGCGCGAACTCGGGGACCTTGTCGGCGAAGGGATCCAGGGGGATGGACGTCATGAAGGCGACGGGCGTGGTCAGCACCACGAGGATCCCCATCGTGCCTCCCCGGTTGTCATGTATGCAGGGCAGCTTGTGCACTTCGAGACTGTACGCATTGACGTCCGGCCGGTCGTCATCCCAGAAGTCGAGAGGCAGAGCGCTTCGGTCCGCGCGCATGGCCTCGATGGCCACGGCGACGGCCCGCATGTCGGTCATCGCTCGGGACACCTTGCTGCGCACTTGCGCCTCCAGGAAATTCGGCACGGCGATGGCCGCCAAGATGGCGATGATCGCGACGACGATCAGCAGCTCGATAAGCGTGAACCCTTGGCCTCTAATTCTCATGGCACGATGTCCCTCCCGCAACGGTCTACTTGTGGCGATTTCCGCTGAAAGTGTCAACCAAAATGCGCCGTTTCGCCAACGCCTCGAGGCGCTGGGAGACCCGCGACCTCTCAGGGCGCCGGGAGCGAGAGGCAACACGGGCGGGAATTCCCGAGGGACTCCCGCCCGTCTTCACATCTTCGCTTCACGTGGGAGACCGGGGGCCGCCAATCCGGCCCTCGCCCGGGGGTTGATGCCCGCCCGGACCTCCGGAGTTTGCCGTTACCAGTTGCCGAAGTCGCCGTACTCCCGGTGGTAGAGAGTCATGTCGTCGCCGACCGTCATGACGCGCCAGATGTCCCCAAGGGATTTTGTGCCGTTGGTGGCGTCGTAGGGCAGAGCGATGCCCAAGGGCCCGCTGTCAGGGTTGCCGCGCATCCAGTGGCCGGCGATCCGGTCTGGCCCCCCGGACGAGACAACCGAGTAGACGATGCTGAAGGGCTCTGTTCCGCCGCCTATCCCCCGCGTGTCCATGCCGAAAGGCATGATCTTGCTGAACGGATCGGTCGGAACCGACGTGATGTACGCAATCGGCGTGGTCAAGGGACGGAACGCCCGAAAAGTGTAGAATCCGTCGGAAACATACATGATAACGTCCGGCGACTTCCCGGTCTCCATGGAAAACGTCAGGCCCGCCAGATCGGGCGCCGCGTCGTAGTCGTTGTAGTCGCGGAGCAACTGGTTCCAATCGACAACGTAGGCCATCACGGCCGTATGGATGACGCGCATCTCGTTCTTGGCGCGGCTGACCTTGGCGCGCGTCTGAGCCTCAAGGAAGTTCGGGACGGCAATCGCCGCCAGGATCGCGATGATGGCCACCACGATCAGGAGTTCGATCAAGGTAAAAGCTTTGCGTTTTGTGTTGGCGCTTCGTTCCATCTGTTTCGGTCCTCCTTACTTCGAAATGCTGGCGCTCGCGAAGGGATAAGTCGTCTCGCCCCAAGGATATCTGTGGCCCGGGAAGTTGTTGTTGTCCATGGCGTCGCCGATCTTGTCCAGGCCGTAGCAGCTGATCTCGCACCCATCGTCAACGGCGGCAACGGTCGCAATGATGGGCAACTCGATACGGGCGAATCCGGCTTGTCTCCTCCGCGAAATCCGCACCATTTTACCCTCCCCTGTCATCACAGATTGGCCGTTTCCCAGGGAGAACGCAAGGGAAATCCGCGAGGAGGAAACCCGCAGGAAAACTCCCGATGCCCGACCGGCGGCGGGGCTGGACGCCCCCTCCCCCAACGCCGGCCCCGCCGCCTCCATGCCAGTGCCGCCCGTCCAGCTAACTCGTGTGATATTGGTGTTCATGTCTGACGGGGTATCGAGGAGACCTGAAAGCCCGTTCGCTGAAGTACGCCGAACTGGTCCGTCATTCGCATCGACGGCCAGCGTTCTATCCGCCGCGGATTCTCAACGCCACGCCGAGTGAGTCGGCCACGCGGCGCCACTCCTCCAGATCAACCGGGCATTCCACGGCGAGGCGCCGGTAGGCGTTGGGATGAACGACCGTGACCACCGTCCGCTTGAATCGGCGTCTGGCGAGGCGGATGAACTCCAGAAGGGCGTCGAAAGCTTCTTTGCCGTACCTGGATGGACAAACGAGGGTGTAATCCCGCGCGTTGCCCGCGTTCAGACTGATCGAGATGGAATCGATCCAGCGGGTCAGCTCGGGCGTCACGTCCCGGCCGTGAACCAGGTTCGCCAAGCCCATCGTGTCGAGACGAAGCGCCGCCCCGTTGCGGACGCCCCTCAATCCTTCACGCGTGGAGCGATGCGGCGTCTCGGGGGGGCGCGGCGGGGGTGGTTTTGCGGCGCGCAGGCTTTTCGCCGCGGCTTTCGTCCGCGATTTGGCCCTCGTCGGGCGGGGATCGCGGCTCTGGGCGGGATTTCACCGTGTTTTCGGCGCAGTTCTCCCGGCCGCTTTCTGCAGCGTCTGCGTCAGGGGGGGTGAGGCGGGCGGCCGGGGCGGCTCAGCACTGGCAGATCGTCA
>DATKZW010000665.1:0-2738 GCA_035527775.1 Sumerlaeia bacterium
TCCACACGTGCATTTCGAGCCCCGCCTTTCTGACTTTCCGAACGAAAGCGGCGTCCACGGGATCGGCGGCGTTCAGATCGAGGCCGTCAAGACCGGCGCCCAGAGCCCTCTGGATGAGTTCCTCGGCCGTCGGGGTCCAAACGTCCGTCTCCTTGTCATGCCCGAAGCCGGAGATGTAGTGGACCTTGTGAGCGGGCAGCGCCTTCTTCAGCTCGGCGCAAACCTCGAGCGAGAAACTGATGAACCGGATCTGGTTCGTCTTCTTTCCCGAGTTGCGCACGACGCGGACCATCTCCGGCGCAATCTCGGGGCCGCACTTCACCTCGACGAGCATGTATCTCCCCTCGGGAATCGTGTCGAGGACTTCCGCAAGCGTAGGGATTCTCTCGCCCTTCCACTTCTCGGCCTTCCACGAGCCGGCGTCCAAGGTCTTCAACTCGGCCAGGGTCTGGTCCCGGACCGCTTTGTCGAAGCCCGCCGTTCGCTTCGTGCTGCCGTCGTGGATCGCGACAACGCGGCCGTCCTTGGAGAGGTAGACGTCCACTTCGACGCCGTCGGCCCCCCTCTCCCAGCCGAGATTCACCGACGCCAACGTGTTTTCCGGCGCGTCGTGCGAGGCGCCGCGATGGGCTACGAGTTCCACGGTTGAACATCCTCCCGCTGCGAAAATCGTGGATGCCGCGAGGAGCAGCATCGCGGCGGACCGCGCGGCGCGGCGCGCTCTTTGCCTCTCTCGGATTTCCAGTGGCGACTCAAACCGCATGGGGCTTCCTCCTTGCATGCGGACAGAGAGGCCTCCTCGCCAAAGAGCGGCATGGAGACGGTCAATCCCTCTCAAAGAGCGCGCGGCGGGAGGCTTTCACGTCCACCAAGCGGCCCTTGATGTAAACCCGCTCCGGCTTCGACCGGACGTCAAGGGGATCGCCGCTCCAAACGACGAGGTCGGCCTCCTTGCCCGGCTCGATCGAGCCGAGGCGCGTCTCGATCTCGAGGATCTTCGCCGGGTTGATCGTCATCGTCTTCAGCGCCTCCTTCTCCGGCAGGCCCTGGCGCACGGCCAAGGCGGCGTAGACGGGCAGGTTCTTCATCGGCGTCACGTGGTGATCGGAGGTTACGGCCACGGTGAGTCCCGCCTCGACCGCGCGGACCACGGTCTCGAAGGTCCGGTGGTGGAGCTCGACCTTCGACCGTCCGCCCATGGTGGGACCGATGACGACGGGCACGCGGCGCTTTTTCAACTCATCGAGGATGTCGATGGCCTCGGTGGCGTGCTCGAAGCAGTAGCGGAACTTGAACTCCTCGGCGATGCGCATGAACGCGAGCATGTCGATCGAGCGGTGGGAATGGCAGCGCGCGGGGAATTCGCCTCTGAGCAGCCGCGCAACGGCCTCGAGTCTGAGGTCCACCTCAAAGGGGTCCTTGCTCTTGCTCCGTTTCCGCGCGTGAACTTTCTTCTTTTCCATGTAAGTCCGGGCCTCGGTGAAGGTCTTGCGGAAGATGGCGGCGATGGCCATGCGCGTTGCGGGGGTCTTGCCCTTCTCGCCGTAGACGCGCTTGGGGTTCTCGCCCGTAGCTAGTTTCATGCCCGCCGCGGGATTGACAACCTGGTCGTAGAAGGACGTTCCCCAGGTCTTCACGATGGCGCCGATGCCGCAGAAGACGTTGGCGCTTCCCTGAGTGAGGAACATGGTGGTCACGCCCGATTCGGCCGCCTCGAGCATGGCGACGTCCGTCGGCTTGAAGCCGTCGATGGCCATGAGGTGGGGGGTCACGGGGTCCGTCATTTCGTTGTAGTCGGCGTCGCTCGGGAAGCCGTCCTCGGCGAGTCCGGCGTGCGAATGCGCCTCGATCAGCCCCGGCGTGACGAGGCGCCCCTTCACGTCCACGACTTCCGCGTTCTTGGGGATGCGGACGCTCTTCCCGACGGACGCGATTTTCCCGTCGCGGACGAGGATCGTCCCCTTGGCGATCCGGCCCTTCGTGATGGTTTCGATTTCGGCGTTCGTGAGGGCAAGTGTGGCCATGGCGCTTCTCCTTGCGGTCAATCAGGTTGGTATTTCCGAATCCGGCCTGTCTGGATCATCCAGAGACGCCCTGTGACGCCCTCTTGATCGAGACCGGCAATCAACGTTCGGATTCCATTCAGCATATCCTCGAGAGCGGCGCCCCGCCGCCCAACATTCTCGTCCAGCTTGATCTTCAACGGTCGCTCTCCAGCGGCACTTCCACATAACGCTCTCTGGCCATTTCGGCGCCGTACGCGATGCAAGCCAATATGTCTGCCTCCTCGACGCCGGGGTATTCCTGAACGATCTCCTGCGGCGTCATGCCGCCGGCCAAGAGGTCCAGAACAAGCGAAACCCAGACCCGGTGTCCCCGGATGCAAGGCTTCCCGAAGCAGATGTTCGGGTCAATAGATATGCGCGCAAGCAACTCTTGTCGATTCATCGCGATTTCTCCTGGGCCGCTCAAGCGATGGAAGTCCCGGGGCGGCGCGCTCTGTCGGCATTCCCCGTTCGGCGATTTCACCGGGACACGGGCCGCAATATGGGGTCTTCCTATTCACCGATCCCGGCAACGATCCGACGGATGCTCTGCTCAAGGCGAGGCAAGTCCTCGCTGAGCGTTCTCCAAACAACCTCCAGGTTCACCCGGGAGTAATCGTGAATCAGATTGTCGCCCATAGCGGCCATCTCCCGCCACGGTACGTTCGGGAAACGGTCTCGGAAGTCGCTGGG
>DATKZW010000666.1:0-7369 GCA_035527775.1 Sumerlaeia bacterium
GCGAGCGGCCAAAGGCGGGGCGTCCGCGGGATGCGCGCAGTACAGGGATTTCCGTGAGGTCGCGGCGCGCGACGATATCGACGCGGTTTCCATCGCGACCCCCGATCACTGGCACGCCCTTCCGGCCATCGCCGCCGCAAAGGCCGGCAAGGACATTTTCCTTCAGAAGCCGCTGACCCTCACGATTGAGGAAGGACGGGCGCTGAGCGATACGGTTCGCGCGTGTGGCCGCGTCCTGCAGGTCGGCAGCCAGCAGCGCTCCGAATGGCAATTTCGCTTCGCGTGCGAGCTGGTCCGCAATGGCCGAATCGGCGAACTCCGGACGGTCAAAGTCGGCTTCGGCGTCGATCCCCCGACGACGGCGCAGCCCGTCATGCCCGTTCCCAGGAACCTGGATTACGACCTTTGGCTCGGCCCCGCGCCAACCGCGCCCTACACGGAGAAACGCGTCCATCCCCAGAAGGGTTACGGTCGCCCGGGCTGGCTGCGCATCTCGGATTACGGGTCCGGGATGATTACGGGATGGGGCGCGCACCATCTGGACATCGCTCAGTGGGGAATGGGAACGGAACGCACCGGGCCGGTGGCGATCGAGGGCGAAGCGGAATACCCGAGGGAAGGCTTGTGGGACGTGCACGGTCCGTTTCGCATCGAGTACACGTACGCCAACGGCGTCACGGTGATCTGCGCCGACAACGGCAGGAATAAGCAGGGGATTCTCTTCGAGGGGACGGAAGGCTGGGTCTACGTCCGGCGCGGCGCCATCGACGCCCACCCGAAGTCTCTGGTCGCGTCGATGATCGGCGCGAACGAAGCGCATCTCTACAAGAGCGACGATCACAAAGGGAACTTCATCGAGTGCATTAGGACGCGCGCCGAGACCGTTGCGCCCGTTGAAATCGGCCACCGCTCCTGCACGGTCTGTCTTCTCGGCGAGATCGCCATGCGGCTCGGACGCAAGCTGCGATGGGATCCCGCGCAGGAGCGCTTTATCGACGACGAGCAGGCGAACCGGATGTGGTCGCGACCGATGCGAAGTCCCTGGAGTCTGCCAGGGCAGTCGAGGAGAAGCGGATGACGTTCCTGGGACTGCATTGGGCGATCTGGATCGTTCTGGCCCTGTATCTCGGCGGAATCCTGCTTCTGGGCTGGTGGAGCAAGCGCGGCGCCCACACGCAGGAAGGCTATCTTCTCGGCAACCGCCAGTTCGGCCACGGCGCTTTACGTCGTTGTCGCCTGCCGACAAGCCCCAGACGCTCACTTGCCTTAGGTTAAGTGGCGGACGGCTCGGCCTCATTCTCAATCTCCACGAGCCCGCGCTGAAGAACGGGATCGCCAGAATCATGAAGGGGCTGGTCGACTGATAATGGAAAGGCGAGAAGGGCGTCTCCGTGAACCTACGCGTTCTCTGCGTCTCGGCGTTGAGAATCATCGCCCGCGTGCTTGTGTCCGGTTCTGGGCCGCCTGGGGAACGCGAGAAAGCCGGGGGAAAGAGCGAAACCGGACCCCGGCCCCAAATCGCACACTGCCGCTCAAGAAGGAGAAACCATGAAACCCCGCAACGTCCTCCGTCTTACTATCGCACTCGTCGTCCTTGTGATGACGCTCCCCGGTGAATCGAGCCACGGCGCCGTCGAACTCTTCAACGGGCGCGACCTTACGGGCTGGAAAGTCAAAGGCGACCCGACCAAAAGCAAGTGGGCCGTTGGCGCTCCGGAGATGTCGAAGGACAACCCGAAGCTGCTGACCCTCAAGGAGGGCGAGGGCGCGTTGGTGAATCTCGCCCAACGCCATGGCGACAGCCTCGATCTCTACTCGGAAGAGAAGTTCGGCGATTCCCGCATCGAGCTGGAACTCATGGTCCCGAAGGGCTCGAACTCAGGCATCTACGTCATGGGCGAATACGAAGTGCAGGTCCTCGACAGCTACGGCAGGGAGACGATGGGACCGGGCGACATGGGCGCCATCTACGGCGCCGCCCCGCCCCCCATCAACGCCTGCAAGAAGCCGGGCGAGTGGCAGAAGTACGTCATCGAGTTCCGCGCCCCGCGGTTCGACGCGTTCGGCAACAAGACCCGCAACGCGGAGTTCATGAAGGTCGAGCTGAACGGCCAGATGCTGCACGAAAACCTGGAAATGCCCGGACCGACCCCCGGCGGCGTCACCGGAAAGGAAGCCCCCGTCGGACCGATCATGTTCCAAGGCAACCACGGACCCGTCGCATACCGAAAGATCCGGATCGCCGAGCTAGCCGGCGAGAGCCGGGACGGTCTCTCCGTGACGGCGAAGATGGAGAAGGATCGGATCGAGGTCGCCGTCGGCGGAAAGCCGTTCACCTCTTACAAGTTCGCCGCCTCGCAGAAATACCCTTACTTCTGGCCCGTCAACGGTCCCGCGTCGGGAAAGTCGGTCACGACCGAGTCGTCTGAGCCGTATCCGCATCATCACTCGCTGTTCTTCGGCTGCGACCGCGTCAACGGAGGCAACTACTGGCAGGACGTTAATGAGCGGGGCCAGATCCTCTCTCAGGGGCCCAAGATCGTCGAGGCCGCGGGAGGCCGCATCGTCTTCACGGATGAGTGCCTGTGGCGTCAACCGGAGAAAGAGCCCGTCATGCGGGATCGCCGCCGCGTTGTCATCAGCGCGCCGAGCGAGAAGATCCGTCTCATCGATTTCGAGATCCAACTGGAGCCCCTAACGGACGTTCGCATCCTGAAGACGAACCACTCGCTCTTCTCGGCGCGCGTCGCGCCGGAGCTGAGCGTGAAATCGGGCGGCGCCCTCGTAAACGCCGAGGGCAGATCCGGCGAGAAGGAAACCTTCGGCGTCGCTTCGCCCTGGTGCGACTATTCGGGAACGCGCCCGAACGCGACCGTCGTCGAAGGGATCGCCATCCTCCAGCGCCCCTCGAACCGATGGTATCCGGCCAGATGGTTCACGCGCGACTACGGCTTCTTCTCGCCCACGCCCATGCAATGGCTGGAAGAGGACCGGTTGGATCTCCCCAAGGGAGAAACGCTCGCGCTCCGTTACCGCGTGGTTGTCCACGAGGGGGACGCCGAGTCGGCGGGAATCGCGCGCATCTTCGCGCAATATGAGGAGAGCGACAGGTAAGGCGAGACGAGACCCGAGCCTGGGAAGGATTGCGTCTCGCGTAGAGCGAGCGAAAGGAAGGCGCTCATGGAGAAGAAAACGATTCGCACGGGAATCATCGGCGCCGGTTTCGCCGCGCGGTTTCATTACGAAGCGTTGCGAAAAGTGTACGGCGCAAACGTCGATGTGCGCGGCGTGTTCGCCATCGATACGGATCAGGCGGCGGCCTACGCGGCGGAACGCGAGATTCGCGCCTATGCCAGCCTCGATGAGGCAATCGACGACGTCGACGTCATTCACGTCTGCACGCCCCCCTCCGCTCACGAACCCATCGCCGTCGCCGCCCTCGAGCGCGGCAAGTTCGCCATCGTCGAAAAACCGCTGACCGGCTATTTCGGCGACAACTCCGACGACTTCCACGGCGATCGCTTCCCGAGGCAAGTCGCTCTCGACAGCGCTCTGGCCAGCATCGAGCGCATGCTCGACGCTGAGAAGAGGAGCGAAGCGCGGATCCTCTACGCCGAGAACTGGGTTTACGCCCCCGCGATCCAGAAGGAGCGCGAGATCATCGAGAAGACCGGCGCGCAGATCCTTTGGATGCACGGCGAGGAAGCCCACTCCGGCTCCCACGCCGCGACCTACGCCTACTGGAAGCACTCGGGCGGCGGGACGATGATCGGGAAAGGATGCCACCCGCTGACGGCGGCCCTTTACCTGAAGCGCGTCGAGGGAAAAGCGCGCGACGGAAAGCCGATCAGGCCCCGGGCGGTCTCGGCCCGCACCCACGCCCTCACGCGTCTCGAGACTTTCCAGGACAAAGGCCACATCCGCTGCAACTATTACGACATCGACGACTTCGCCATGATGCACGTCGTCTTCGAAGACGGCACGGTGGCCGACATTTTTGCCTCCGATATCGTCCTCGGCGGCATCCACAACTGGCTCGAGGTCGCGGCCAACAACCATCGCACGATCTGCAACATCAACCCCAACACCGCCATGAAAACCTTCAACCCGGTGGACGACTACTTCAAGGATGTCTACACCGTCGAAAAAGGCGACACGAAGCAGGGATGGTCCAGCCCCTCCCCCGACGAAGACTGGTTTACCGGCTACCCGCAGGAGATCGAGGCCTTCTATCGCACCATCGCCTACGGCGCCCCTCTCGAAAGCGACAGCCGCCTCGCCGCCGAATGCATCTCGACGATCTACAGCGCCTATGTTTCTTCCGAAAGGAAAGGAGCGGAGGCGCCAATCCAAGTCTTCTGACGCCCAACGCGACGGCCCCAACGCGCCTGAATTCACGGCAAGGCCGAACCGTTCCTTCGGCCAATGAGGAGAATCCGCAAGTCCGTGGCGGGACCCGTCCGATCCGCGTCATCCGTGTTCTGCGGAGAACGGAGGATGGAACACGGCTTGGACGGATGCGACAGATCCTCGCGGATGCGCGGAGTCCACGACCGCCGTTCCCGGAGAGACGCGCAGCCGCGAAGTGGACCGAAGGAATCCCGTCAGGAACCGCGGGCTTCTCATGATTCCGTGAACTCGCCGAGCCGGTAGAGGGTCGCGTAGTGCCCGCCGCGCTCGAGCAGCTCGGCGTGCGTGCCCTGCTCGACAAGGCGACCGCCGTCGAGAACCAGAATGTTGTCGGCGTGCATGATGGTCGAAAGGCGGTGGGCGATGACGACGACGGTGCGGTGCGCCATCAACTGCTCCAGCGCCTCTTGAACGGCGGATTCCGACTCGGTGTCGAGGGATGAGGTCGCTTCATCGAGGATGAGGATCTTGGGATCGCGATAAAACGCGCGCGCCACGGCGATGCGCTGGCGCTGGCCGCCGCTCAACTGAGACCCCGCGGGGCCGATGCACGTGTTGTAGCCCTTCCCGCCGTCGAGTTCCATGATGAAGTCGTGGGCGTTGGCCGCTTTGGCGGCTCCGATGACTCTCTCCCGGTCCGGGTCGCCGTTCGTACCGTAGGCGATGTTCTCCGCGACGGTGGCGTCGAAGAGAAGGGTCTCCTGCGTGACGATGCCGTAGTGGGCCCGCAGGTCCTTGACGCGGAACCGGCGCAAATCGTGGCCGTCCAGTTCGACCTGTCCTTCGTTCGGGTCGTAGAGTCTGAGAAGCAGGTTGGCGAGAGTCGTTTTTCCCGAGCCGCTGCGGCCGACGATGGCGGTGGTCTTTCCGTTCGGAAACTCGGCCGAGAGGTCGTGGAGGATGACTTTGTCGTCGTAGGCGAAAGTCACGTTCCTTGCCGACAGCCCGCGCTGAACCGCTCCGAGCTCCACCGGCGTCACGTCCTCGGGAGGATCGGTAATCGTGGGTTGCAGGCTCAGAATCTCCTCGATGCGCTCGGTGCTGACCTTGGCGTCCTGCCAGCTGACGTTGACGCGCGCCAGGCGCTTGATGGGCTTGTAGAACATGACCAAAGCGGCGATGTAGATGATGAAGTCGCTCGGCTCCATCATCTCCCTATTCAGCACGGCGTAGCCGCCCGCGAGGAGAACCCCGCCCACGCCGAGAGAGCCCAGAAGCTCCATGATGGGCGAGGTCCCGAACTTCGCGATGCGGCGCTTCATCTCGTAGTAGAAGAGTTTGAAGTTGTGTCCGTCGAACTTCTCGCACTCCAGTTCCTCGGTGCTCATCGACTTAACGAGGCGAACGTTTCCAAGAGACTCATTCATCGCCGCGCTCAGCACGTCGCGTCTGCGCTTCTGTTTGCGCGTGACTCGCTTGATGACCTGCGCGAACCATGCAAGCAGACCGATGATGGGCAGAACGCCGAGAAAGACGTAGGCGGTGAGTTTGACATTGATCACAAGCAGCAAGGTCATGAGAAAGAGCAAACGAATGAACTCCAGGGCGGCGTTCTTGATGATGACGTCGAACATAGTGCGCAGGGCGCCGACGTCGCTCGTGATCCGACTCATGAGGAAGCCGACCGACTTGACGGTAAAGAACCGCATGTCTTGCCGCATAATGTGGCGGAAAATGTCGCTCTTGAGGGAGATGACGGCGCTGAAAAGCGCGTACGCCATATTGTACTTGTAGCCGTATTCGAGGAGCCCGGCGCAGAGGGTGATGAGGACGAAAACGCCGGCGATCAGCCGCAGGCACTTCCGCTTGTTCTTGTCGGCGCTCGCGTAACCGTAAAGGGAAGCCCTCTTTCGGCTTTCCATCGCTTGGGGGTAGGCGTCGGCCAGGAGATAGCGGTTCAGCCGGATCAGATTTCCGCCGCCTTCCGGATTCTCCGCCAGAAGGAGAAGCGTTTTCTCGTCCAGCTCGACGTTGCGGAATCGCTCGGAAACGCCGATGCGCTCAGCCATGAGGATCCTGCTGATCTTCTCGGACCATCCGTCGCTGAGCGTCCTGGAATCGGACGGTCCCGTCCCCGCGTCATCAGAGGGAGCAAGCGTTTCCGTGGAGAGTCGGTCCTCGAAAGCCTCGGCCGACGGAACTCCTTCCTCCCGCAACGCGGTCGCCAGAAGCTCGATGGTTCTGTCGTCCAAGTGAACGCCGCGGTAGCTGTCCCCGTCGTGGAGGTTTTCCCCCATGAGGACTGCGTTAAGGTCGTTCGTCAAGGCTTGAAGAAGGGCGTTGGAGGGTTGCGTCCCCTCCCGATAGGCGTTGAGAAGCCGAAGCGTCGCCGGCGAAAAGCGTTCGCGCAGATGGACGGTGAGGGGGTCTTGGCCGTCGCGCATTATGACGGCCAGCTTGTCCGGATTCTTGAAAAGGCTTGGATCGAAGAGAAACGAGCCGAACAGCCGAACGCGGAAACGATGCTCGATGGGATAATAGAAAGACTTCCAGCGGGCCGCGATTCTGTCTCGTCGCTTGTCCGAAGAGCGAAGCTCTTGGAGTTTCCCGTGGTGGCGCTTGATCTCGGCGTCAACCTCGGCGACCCGCTCCTCGTAGCGGACCAACCCGAACAGCACGTCCAGAGCGGGCTTCGCCATGAGGATGTTATAGGTGCTGAAAAACCCGACGCCGAACATGCAGATGACGGCGAGGACGAGGCGGACCTTGTGCGGTCTGAGGTATTTCAGGAAGGACCGGAAAAACATAGCGTTGTGGAGGACCTCGGAACCCGGATTCAGGAAGCGGCGACGGGCGCCGCCATGAGACTTTCGTGGATGGCCGCGGCGGCCTGGCGTCCCGCGCCCATGGCGAGAATCACGGTGGCCGCCCCCGTCACGATGTCGCCGCCGGCGTAGACGCTCTCTTTGCTCGTCTTGCCCGTCTCCTCATCGGCGACGATGTTGCCCCACCGGTTCAG
>DATKZW010000667.1:0-7077 GCA_035527775.1 Sumerlaeia bacterium
ATGGCGATGATGGCGACCACGATCAGCAGTTCGATGAGTGTAAAGGCTCTCCGCTTCATTCTTGTCGACGCCTCCTTTACCGCGAGCGCTATTGTGAAGACTGCATTGCGATTGTGATCCCCGCCGCGGCGGAGAGGGCAAACGCACATCCCATGGAATGGCACGGGCGCGCCACTCCTGCCCGTTTCAGCGATTAAACCGCGAACCCGAGGCAACGCGCCAGTCAAAAAGCGCGCGATCCTGGCTGTCTCCCCCGATGTGTGAACCGGGGCGTTGGCGCACCTTCAGATCGGCGACGGCGCCAGCGCCACGAAGCCAAGACCCCCAACACTAACACGGCGGCAAGCCCCGAGGGGGCTGACTGGCCGCGCGAGGCTTGCGAATTGCGGCCCTTTGTGCTTCTTAAAGAACTCTGCGGCGCAGGCCCTTGCTCGTACGGCCCTCGCCGCCTGCCAAGGACGCTGCGGACGGGGTCCGTGCTGCGGACGGGGTCCGTGCCGCGGACGGGGTCCGTGCTAACATGAACGGAAAGCCAATCCGAAGAGTCCTTCTCGTCGTTCCGCCCACGGGCCTTTACATCCGCGAGGACCGCTGCCAGACGCCCATCGAGCACATGACAACCGTGACCCTGCGCCCCCCCATCGACCTGTTATACGCGGGCGCCTGTTTCGAGCGGGGAGGCGCCCGGTGCCGACTCGTCGATTATCCCGGCGAGGGATGGGGGCGCGATCGCCTGGAGGCGGACCTGCGGGGATTCCAACCGGATCTCGCCCTGCTGAGCATTACAACGCCGGGCTTCGAAGACGACATGGCCGTCGCCGCTTTCATCAAGAGCGTCTGGCCCGGCGCGATCGTCGCGGCGAAAGGCGCCCATTTCAACACGCTCGATCGCGAGGCTCTGGCCCAACACCCCGCCCTCGACCTCGCGCTCCGCGGCGAATTCGAGACCGCCTGCGAGGAGCTGGCCCAGGGACGCGCTTGGGGCGAGATCGCCGGACTCACCTTCCGCGCCGAACAGAGCCGCATTGTGCGAACTCAGGACCCGCCCTTCATCAACGATCTGGACCGCTTGCCTTTCCCGGCGCGCCATCTGAGCAACAACGCCCTCTACATCCGACCCGACACGGGCGAGACGCAGACCACGGTCATCACGAACCGCGGGTGTCCATACGATTGCTGTTTCTGCCTCGCCGGTCAGGTTGCGGGTCGCCGCGTTCGGGCGCGCACGGCCGAGAACGTCCTCGATGAGGTCGAAGAGTGCGTCGAGCGATTCGGAATCCGCAACTTCCTTTTCCGCTCCGATCTTTTCACGGCCCGCCGGGAATGGGTCCTCGAAGTCTGCCGTGGAATCCGTGAACGCGGTTTGCGCGAGCCCGGCCGCGCGATTGCGTGGTCCTGCAACAGTCGCGTCGACACGGTGGATCCCGATCTGTTGGAGGAGATGAAGTGGGCCGGCTGCTGGATCATCGCCTTCGGCGTGGAAAGCGGCGACCAGGACACGCTCGACCGCATGGGGAAAAAGACCGATCTGAACGCCGCGCGGCGCGCCCTCGAAATGACCCGCCGCGCGGGAATCCTGTCGAGCGTCTACTTCGTGATCGGCCTGCCCTGGGAGACGCGCGAGACGCTCGAGGCCAACGACCGGTTCGCCCGCGAGATCGACCCGGACGTTCTCGAGATCTTCTACGCCTACCCCTTCCCCGGCACTGCGCTCTACGACGAGGCGGTGGGGCTGGGGCTTCTCCGGGCGGGCGAGGTCCCTCGGCAAGCCTACGACGAGCCGGCGATGGCAAGCCTGGAACTCAGCCGCGAGGACCTCGCCCAAGCCCGCAATCGGGCGCTGCGACGGTTCTACCTGCGTCCGGGCGTCGTCTTGCGAACTCTGCGCCGGGCCGGCTCGGCTCGGGCCGCCGCAAACTACGTCCGCTACGGCTGGCGGATGCTCAAGGAATTGCTTTGATTCCGAGGCCCGTTTTGGTAGACTCCCCTCCCCTAGTCCTCCGGAGACCGGGGCGCCCATGCCGAGCCGATTGGAGATGATTGCCATGACTGAAGATAGATCACAAGGAGCCTCGAGGCGTCCGGCGGTCCGCTGGCCCCTCGTGCTCAGTGCGATCCTCGCCCTCATTCTTAGCGCCACAGGGTGCCGCAGAAAGAGCCCCAATGACGTTCTGGAAGACGCCATTGAACTGACTCAGCGCCAAGACGTGATCGGCGCCATCGTCAAGTGCGAGAACCTGATTGAACGTTGGCCCGACGATCCCGCCGCCATGCAGGCTCGCCTCCTCCTGGGCCAGAACCTCGCCCGCAACGGCGAGGCCGAAGAGGCGCGCCGGGTCTGGGGCGAGACGATCGAGAAGGCGGGGATCGGCGACCAGATCGGCCAACTGGCCTATACGAGCCGCATCCACAGCTGGGTGGTAGAGGGCAACCTTGGCGCGGCCATCGCCGAACTGAGCCGCACCTCGCCCACCTTGTCGGTCTCTCCCGATCTCGCCAACAGAATGCAGGGATTTCTTGGGGAACTCTACTTCACGAACAAGCAGCCGCAGGAAGGCAAGGCGGTCTTCCTGGACTTGGTGAGATCGGCCCAAAACGAAACGGAGGTTCTCAGGCCGATCCAGTTTCTCGCCGAAATCCTCTCCCGCGAGGGCTACCACGCTCAGGCCGCCGAGGTCTACCAAGACTACCTGAAGGAGCGCCCCGACTCAGAGCATCGGGGCGTGTTCCAGAGCGACGTCGCCCGCTTCCTGAAGAAGGCCGCCGAGGGGGCGGAGGATCCCGCGCTCGAGCGCGCATACGTGGAAACCGCCGGCCAGGCCGTTGCCGCGAGCGTGGAGTACTTCACCCAGGAGATCGCAACCGAGCCGCTGGAGGAGAAGAAGCGGGAGATGATTCAGGAACTCGTTCGCGTCCTGAGTTTGGACAAGCGTTACGGCGAGGCCATTGACGCGTACCGGAAGTACCTCGAGGAGAACCCCGGATCTCCTTACGAGGGCGCTCTTCTCATCCAGATGGCCGAGTTGCACAACCACGCCGCGGACGAACTCGAGGGGGAGGAAGCGAAGAAGGCCGAACGCGAGAGAGCCAATGACGCGCGGCGCCGCGCCATCGCGTTCTACGAGAAAAAGCGGGATGCCTCGGAAGATCCCAAGGACAAAATCGCCGCCATCCTTGAGATCTCGAAGGCGACTTTCGGCATGGGCGAAAGCGCAAAGGCGCTCGACATCCTGAAGAACTGCCTCCAGTCGTTCCCCGACGCGGAAGAGCAGCCGGTCATCATGACCCACATCGCCGAGATCCACTACCTCGACGGAGACCTCGAGCAATCGAAGGAGTGGTACGCCAAGATCGCCACGATGTTTCCCCAGACGAGGGTGGGTCAATCGGCCCAGCAGGCCTTCGCCCTGGTCAGCAAGCAGATCGAAGAGAAGGCCGGCGGGGCGCCGGCGGAGGCCAAGCAAGAGGGGCAGGGGCAGGCGGCCGCCGAGGACGCCAAGACCTCCGACGGCCAGTGAATGGAAGGCAAAAGGCCAACGTCTTGCACCTTGGCCCAGCGAGCGCGCGACTATGGACGTTCTGGTGCAGTGCCATTTTCGACCCGTGGAGTGCGATCTGCGGATTCTGAGGAGTTTGACCCGCCGCGTGGTCGGGCAGGTCCTGCTGGACGGGGTCGGTGAAGGCGCACGGGCGGACGCGGAAGTGAGCGTACTTTACGTGGATGACGCGGAAATGCGCGAGCTCAACGAGAAGTATCGGGGGGTCTCTCGCTCAACCAACGTCCTCGCTTTCCCGATGAACGAAGACCCGGGTCCCGCGATCGGTCCGGCTCTTCTGGGAGATGTCGTCGTATCGCTGGAAACGGCGAAGCGCCAAGCGAGAGAGACCGGGTGCTCCTGGCGCCACGAGATCGCCGTTCTTCTGGTGCATGGGGTCTTGCACCTTCTGGGGCAGGATCACGAAGGCCCCCCGCGCAACGCGGCGAAAACCCGCGCGATGCGCTCGGCGGAGGCGCGCTGCCTCCGGGAGTTGCAGTCGCGCATGATCGTATGATTGCGCGACCGAGGACGAGATCCTCGTCGCGAAAGGGTCACGACAACCCGCGCCGCCCCGCAACGGGGCGCCGCCGTTTCCCTCCTTCGCGACCGTCGTCGCGGAACCATCAGCCGCTCTGGTGGAGGCGCCGTTGATGTCCTGCAACCTGTTCCCACGTCCCAGCGAAGCTATCCCTCGCAAATGGCGGACGCCGACGGGGTCGGCGTTGTGGACGGGGTCCGTGAGCCTGCGGGTCGCCCTGCTTCTTTCCGCCGTGGCGGCGCTCCTGGCTTGCGGCGAACCTCCCAAGAAGAAGGAGTTCGAGCCCACCTCCTCCCAGCGCGACGAAGTGATCGGCGTTCTCGACGGCGAAGAGATCACGCGGGAGAAGCTCTACTGGTTTGTCAGCGCTTCTACGATCGAGGGGCTCTCGAAGGAAGACGTTTTCACCCGGCCGCTCTCGGACACCGGGGACCTCGTCCGCGAACTCGCGGCGACCCGCGTCGGCGCGCGGCGAGCCCTCGCGCCGGACAGCGGGGTGGATCCGGAGAAGATCGAGGAAGCGACCCGGGAACGCGACTCGATTCTCACTGCGCACCTGATCGAGAAGGAGATCCTGGCCGGTCAGCCGCCTTTGAGGGACGCGGAGATCCGTGAGTTCTACGAGCGCAACCAGGCGGCATTCACAACGCCTTTCCGCTTCTCGATGCGCCTGATATTCGTCTCCAACTACGCCCCCGTCACCGCCAAGGAGGGCGACACTCTGGCGAGCCTTGCCGAGACAATATCCGGCAGCGCCGACGCGATCGACGCCATTCTCACTGATGCGGCCAACAAGCCGTTCCGGGCGCCCGGCTACTCCCGCGGCAACCGGGTCCCCATCAAGAGCCTCGAGCCGGGCGAGCGCCTTCTCGTCCCGCTCTCGCCGGAAGGCAGACAGACGAGCCGGGCAAAGATCGAGGAGGCGAAACGCCGCCTCGACAACGGGGAGGACTTCGTGACAGTGGCTCGCGAGGTCTCGGAAAGCGAGTCCAAGGGGGGATTGATTGACGGGGTGGGCCTGACCGGGAAAGTCGTTCTCCCCGAGATCCTCGCCGTTGCGCGTAAGACGCCCCCCGGTCGGATTTCGGATGTCTTCGAAACGGTTCACGGCTACTACATCGTGAAGGTCGAGGAGAAACACGAAGAGGAAATCCAGCCGTTGGACGAAGTGAGGCAAGAGGTCATCCGGCAATTGACGCACGAAAAGAACCGCAGGACGATGGACCGTTACACGGAAGCCCTGTTCGACATGCCCGATCTGAAGATCAACGTCGATCTCCTGTGCGATCCCCAGTGCCCCGAGGAGGCCGTGGTCGTCACTCTGGGCGACAGGGAGTTCCGCAGAAACGACCTTCTCATCGCCCAGATGGAGCGTCCCTCGACCCGGATGCCCAAGGAAGACGTGATGGCGGCGCTCTTCGCCAGCCGGGATCTGCGCAAGGCCCTTGCCCTGCACAAGGCGCGGCAACTCGGCATCCATGAAACGGACTATTGCCGGTTCACCGTCGACGGGAAGGTGAACCGCAGACTGAAAAACGCCTATCTCGACGCCGTCAAGGCTCGAATCCCCCAAAAGGAGCTGACCGAAGAGGAGAGTCAGCGGTTCTTCGAGGAGAACCAGGAGACGTTCCGCCTCGCCCCCGCGTACTCCTACTACGTTCTGGCGTTGCGAATCCCCGACGGCGACTCCGCCTCCGACCAGGAGGGAACGCCGGCGCCCAGCGTCGATCCCGCGCAAGAGACTCTCAGGCGCCTCGAAGCCCTCGTCGATTACGTGAAGGATCTGGAGGCTTTCAAGAAGCTGATCGCCCAGCATTCCGACGACCCGAGCAGCCGAGCGACCGAAGGTCTCGTTGAGAACGCGCCCGAAAAGATCATTGACCCCATGCTGATCAACACCCTGAGGTCCCTGAATCCCGGCCAGATGAGTCGACCCGTCCGCACGAAGGAGTACGCCGTCGCCGTCTGGCTGGTCCACAAGTCGCCGAGCCGCCTGCCGACGTACGCGGAAGTGAAGGAGGCGGTCCTCCCGTTCTATCGCAAGAAGTTGATGGACAATTTCCCCAACGACACCATCGCCGAGATGCTCCAGGAGGTCGATCTCGTCCTGCCGTAGTTCCGGCCAGACCCCCGCCTTCCAATGGGCTCGCGGCGGGTCCCCAAGCGATGCACATTCGCCTTGACCGAAGGATCGGGGCTCGCTACGGTCCCGGAAGATGGCGAGGGCCGGGGAGGGATTTGGCCGCGCGTGTGTCCCGGCCGTGAGTGTGGCACAGCCGCCCTCGGCTGCTGCAAGGAGACGAGTCATGGAAACGCATGGATCAACTCAGGAGCAACGAGACTTTCAAGAGCGCCGCCGCGACCGGCGCGCAACCCACCGCCGCCGGACTTTCGCGAGTGTCCACGAGGACCGGCGATCGGGGGAGGACCGGCGCTCGGGGTACGACCGCCGCGACGTGGCTTGTCTGGTCAGGCCTTCGTGACCCGCCGAGGGCGTCACGAACCCAGGATCTCTCTTCCTGCATGCTTCCGCCCCTCACAAGCGGGGCTGACCGTTTCCCCAAGCCATTCTCCCCTTCTGCACGAGCTGTAACGGCGCCGGAGCGCCCGGATTGCCGCGGCGCGGCGTTTCAGGCGCCGGCGAAAGAAAGGGCGATGAATCGGCTTCGCCGAGTCGGCGGCGAGGCCCAAAGGCAAGATCTCTCATGGCTTTTCGAAATCTGCGCGAACAGATCGAGGCTCTGGAAAGGCGGGGCGATCTCGTGCGGATCGCCGAAGAAGTCGATCCGCGCCTGGAGATCACGGCCTTCGCCGATCGGGCGGTGAAAGAGGGAGCGCCCGCTCTGATTTTCGAGAGACCGCGCGGATCGACTTTCCCGGTCGCCATCAACCTGTTCGCCTCCACCGAGCGAATGCGCGCCGTTCTGGGCGCCGATAGTCCCGCACAGATCGCCGAGCGTTACTTGGCCCTCATCGAGGGAGGCGGCCCTCGTTCGATCC
>DATKZW010000668.1:0-3487 GCA_035527775.1 Sumerlaeia bacterium
ACGATCAACCTCTCGGCGGGGTGCCCGAACGAGTGCCGTTACTGTTACGCCCAGAGCTACGCCCATCATCCGGGGTGGGGAACGGTGGCGTTCTATGCCAACGCCAAGGACAAACTGAAAGAGGAGCTGGCGCGACCACGGGATGTTCGACGGGAACGCACTCTTCCGCGCCTGGTCTATTTCAGCACGGCGAGCGAGCCGTTCGTCCCTGCGCCGCGCGTTCTCGACGATCTGTACGAGATCATGGCCGCGCTGCTCGATGCGGGCGCGGCGCTGGTGGTCTCGACCAAGGGCGTGATTCCCGATCGGTTCGTCGATCTGTTCGCGCGACATCCGGGGAGGGCTCACGTGCAGGTGGGCATCACGACGCTTGACGACGTGGCGCGGCGCCTCATCGAACCGCGCGCCGCGTCGGTGGCCGAGCGCCTCGACAACCTCGCGCGGCTCGTCAAGGCCGGGGTCGGGACGGAGGCGCGCATCGATCCGCTGGCGCCGGGTCTGACGGACTCGGACGCGGGTCTCGCCGCGCTTCTGTCGGAGGCGTCGCGCGTCGGCGTTCGCGGCGCCGTGGTTTCGTTCCTCTTCCTCCGGTGGGGCATCCGGTTCGGCAACGATCTCGCCCTCGGCGGCTGGTCGGCGCGCGCGATGCGGAAACTTTACACCTACACGGTCGCCAACTACTGTGGCGGCGGGACGATCCATCTGCCCTCGACCGGATACCGCGCCGAGCGTTTCGCCGCGATCGGCTCGATCGCTTCGGCGCACGGGATCTCGATCAAGATTTGCCGCTGTAAGAACGCGGACATTCCAGAGGCGGTGTGCTGTCATCCGACCGACTTGCTCGTCGCCGGCGAGCGGCGGTCTCCTCCCGACGCGCATCAACTCACGCTGTTCTGAACCGGAACGCCGACGTGCCCGAACTGCCCGATCTCCAAGTGTTCACCCGCAATCTTCACGCGCGCCTCGCGGGGCGCGTCGTGAAGGGCGTGAAGGCGTGGCGTGCGCGGCGGCGCAACTTCACGAACAGGCAGGCGGCCGAGGCTCTGGGAGGGCGGACTCTCAACTCGATCCGGCGCGAAGGCAAGGAGGCGCTGTTCGCATTCGACAATGGGAGGCGGCTCTCGATGCATCTCATGCTTTCGGGCCGGTTCGACCTGGTTGGAGACCCCGCGTCCGTCGAGTTCGCCCGCCTGGGGATCGAATTCGACGGCGGGGAGTGGCTCGTTGTCTCCGACCCCGACGGGTGGGCGACGTTTCGTCTCGATTCCAAGCCTCCCACGGCGCCCGACGCGCTGGCCGATGAATTCACGGCGGACTATCTTCGCGCGTCGCTTCGCCGAAGTTCATGCGTCGCCGTGAAGGCTTTCCTGGTCGATCAGCGGATTCTGCGCGGGATCGGCAACGCCTATGCGGACGAGATTCTCTGGGCGAGCCGTATCGCGCCGCAATCGCTCTGCGACCGTCTGCCCGAGGAGAAGGCGGTTGAGCTTCACGCCGCAATCCGCACCGTTCTAACCGATGCCATCGCGCAGATCGAGCGCCTCGCTCCGGAGGCGGTCAACGGCGAGCGGCGCGACTTCCTGAAGGTCCACCACCCCGATCGAACCCATTCCCCGACGGGTTTCCCAATCCGGTGCGAGACGATCGGCCTGAAAAAGACTTACTACTCCGACGAGCAGGTCGTGTTTCTCTGAATTGCGCAAATGGACTGCAAGACATAAACGACGGTTCCTGGACCGGATCGGCGGTTTCTTCCATGCCGACGTGGCGTTTCCGCCCTGTGCGACGAACAACACCCCATTTCGGCGCGGAAACCGGACACTGGGACTTGAAAAGGGTGTGATCCCAAGACAAGACACGGGGGAATATGGAATCTGAATCCCTCACTCGAGATATTTCAGTCCGAGAGCGGACGGTCCTCGACTACGGAGTACGGAAGAATGTGGGGACACAGGGACGGATGTTTGAGGCGCAACGGCATCGCTTCACCTTCGTGATTCGCCGCCAGATAGTGGACGTGAGGGGTAGACGCAGACGAACACCGCCTCCACGGAGAGAGGCGTAAGCCGTGAGGAATCAACTGGTAGCGCTAAGGGGATTTGAACCCCTGTTTCCGCCGTGAGAGGGCGGCGTCCTGGACCGGGCTAGACGATAGCGCCGCAAGGCGACGCGCCTGCGGGGTGGGCGGATCCAGCGGCTTCGGGCGCCGCAAAGAGTCCTGGTAGCCGGGGAAGGACTCGAACCCTCAATAACGGAACCAGAATCCGCTGTGTTGCCATTACACCACCCGGCTCCACCCACGCCCCACAGGCGGGCCATAGACGCTACATCGAGCCGTCTCATCTGTCAAGGTCAAGTTCCCGGTTTTCTGGCGCCGACGATGGGAATCCTCGCGAGGCGGCCTCGGCGCCGCTCTTCAGAACCGGTCAGCCCACGGCCTTCGTCCCGCGCGGGTCTCGTGCTTCGGAGACTCTCTGAAGAGTTCGTCTCTCGATCCGTTGGGCGCGGAGCGGCCGGCTCATCCCGCGAGTGTCACGGTCCGGTTCGGCTCGCCAAAAGCGTGGCGGGCGGGCTGACGTCATTTCGACCCGTAAATCGCCTTGTTGGTTGCGATGATGTCTCCGCTCGATTTGGTCCCATTCGTTGGATCGTAGACAACGTCCAGGCTGGTCCCGTCATCGATCCGGTAGACGTAGTCCCAACCGAGCTGGCCGAGGTCTTGGTCATGGTCGGGACCGGCGCAGAGAATCACGTACTGGATGCCCGCGGCAAGGGTTCTTTGCTGCTCCGTCCCCGTCGCCTCGTCGTACTTGGCGTAATCGTAGGGCGGTCTCCCCCAATCGTTGTAGTTCGCCGCGGCGTAGTCGCGGAACTCGAAGGGGGAATACGGCATGCTTGTGATGTAGGCAATCGGCGTGGTCAGGTAGGTCCAGGTTAGGTACATGCCCTGGCCGAAGATGTCGGGCGGGTATCTGGGATTGTCGACGCGGTAGGCCTCGAGAGCCGTCTTCAGTTGCCGTATGTCGTTGTAAGCCTTGGACACTTTCGACCGGGTCTGCGCCTCGAGGAAGTTCGGCACGGCGATGGCGGCCAGGATGGCGATGATGGCGACGACGATCAGGAGCTCGATCAGCGTGAAGCCGCCGCCGCGTATGATCTTGGGTTCTGTGGTTGGTTTCATGAGATTCCACCTCCGCGAACGTCCTGGATCTGTGGCTCTGAGCGGGACGCGATAGGACGGGACGCACCCAGGCGTCGGCGGGAAAGGCCCCCTGCCCCCTCAGCCCTTCGCGCCTGAGAATCCCGCGCTAAAGGTTCTTTTGCAACGCCTATTTTCTCCCCGGTTCCGGGGGGCGCATCTTGCCTCCGCTACGGCGAGGACGTCCACGGAACGCCCCGGGCCGGGCTTGCCCCGGTCGGGCGAAGGATTGGCGGCTAAGAGGGCAGGTTCCTCACCCTCCCGCCCCCGCCTCCGCCGCGGGGTTTT
>DATKZW010000669.1:0-3574 GCA_035527775.1 Sumerlaeia bacterium
GCCGCTACGGGGCCGAGTATGGAGCGCGTCCCCATCGCTTCGGCGGCGAGCGCCGCGCGCTCGATCCCGACGCGTCGCACCCCGAGATCGTCTACGAGCCGGGCAAGTGCATTCTCTGTGGTCTGTGCCTGGCAATCGCCGAGGAGGCGGGCGAATCGCGCGGCCTGAGCTTCGCCGGTCGGGGCTTCGCGACGCGCGTCGTTGCGCCTCTCGGGGGCAACCTGTCCGAGGGGCTGGAGAAGGCGGCGCGACAATGCGCCGAGGCCTGTCCGACGGCGGCCTTGTCGCGCAAATGAGGTTCTCCGCGTGGTTGGGCTCACATGGACTTGGGAAAAGAAACGGCGATCGCAAAGGAAGCCGCCTTGGCCGCGGGCGCGAAAGATCGTGTTCGGCGCCTTTCCATTCCATCCGTGTGATCCGCTTCACCCGTCCGATCCGTGTTCCGTATAGGTGGGAGAGATGGAACGCGGATGGCGCCGATGGGACGGATGACGCGGATTCTCGGTTGCCATTGGCGCGACGGGGAGATGCGGCGCGGTTTCGGCCGGCGCCACATCATCCAATGGCCCTGTTCACGCACCCTCTGAGAAGCCCCCGTGGGGCTCTGCGCGCCAAGAGATCGGGAGGAAAAGGACATGCGCTCGAAAACGTTCGCGATGCTGGCATGGGCCGGCATTCTCGCCCTGACCGGTTGCCGTCTCGGGACGGTGTCCGCCCAGACGAAGCCGATTCCGCGGCTGGGGCCGAAACCCGGGGAGCTCTGGAAGGCCATCGTCTTCGCTCCGCAGGGGCCGGATTTCATGCCCGGTTTCCGGCGCTTGGTCGCGGAGGCTTTCGTGCCGATGGGCATCAACACCGTCATTTTCGACATGCATTGGCGCGGTTACCGGTACACGTGTTATCCCGAGTTCAGCAAGGTCGAGTATCCCGAAGACCGGGGCTGGACGAAGGCGGAAGCGCGCGAGGCCGCCGCCATTTGCCGCGAGAATGGCATCCGAGTTCTGGTCGGCATGAACGCGCTGACCCATCAGAACCACGGCGTGCTCCTCAAAGCCTTTCCCGAGTTTGCCGAGGGGGGAGGCGGGGCGGAAGCCATGGGCTGGTGCCCCCTGCATCCGAGGGTGAACGAGGTTGTCTTCGCGATGATGGATGAGTTGCTCGACGCGTTTCAGGCCGACGGGTTTCACGTCGGCATGGATGAAGGGTGGGGATTTCAGGACCCGAAGTGCGAACGATGCAAGGGTTGGGACCCGGCCGAGCTGTGGGCGAAGGCCGTGCAAGACATCCACGCCCATCTGGTCGGCAAACGCGGGACCCAAATGCTTATGTGGGGCGACATGCTCCTGGGGTGGGGCGGGAAAGGGACAAAGCCCGCCACGGACCTCATCCCGAAGGACGTGATTATCTGCGACTGGCACTACGACTTCGCCCACGACTACCCCTCCGTTCGCTATTTCCTCGAGAAGGGGCTTCGCGTCCTGCCTTGCGGGTGGCAGAATCCCGCTGCCAGCCTCTCGCTCGTCGAGTCTTCACTCCGCGACGCCGACGAGGGCATGCTGGGACACCTCTACACCACTTGGTCCCCGCTGATCGGGCAAGAGCTGCGGCCCGCTCTGCTCGAGGAGGGCGATCCGTCGAAGTTGAACGCGCAGGTCCGCGGCATCGCCGGCGCCATGCGCGCCACGCTCCCCAGGCTCCAGCCCGTGGCGAGCACGCGAATGGAATTCATTACCGAGCCCCTGGCGGAGGCGTCGGGCCAGGCCTTCCTTTCCGACGAACCGGTCGAGGTCCGCGTGGCCGTCCTGAACCGAGGCAATTTCGGGGCGCCCGTGCGCAAGGCCGCGGCGCGCGTCGCGCTCGAGACCCTTGAGGGGAAGCCCGTTCGGAACCTTGGCGCCGTCAAGTCGTCCGACGAATCGGCGCGCCTCTTTGCCTTTCGCGCGCCGGCGGGCAAGTACCGGTTAGCCATCCACGGGACGGCAAAGGTGGCGGCGCCGCCGACCCCGCGAGCATTCACCGTGTACGGCATCCCTTTCCAGGTTCTCGATCCGGGCTGGCAAGACGCGGCGGTGAGACGGGAGGTCCAGACGCGCAAACTGGACGCGGCGCTCGCCGGGATCGCCAGTCCTCCGAAGGAGGGCAAGCTGCTCAGGGGAATCCCGGCGGCCGACATCGTCGGATCTCCCATCTCACAACGCAACAACCTCTGGCTTGCGCGGCCCTACCCGTCGGGCGGCGAACCCCAGGCCCTCGCCATCGTTTTCCCTGGGGAGACTCCTTCCTCCCCCGGCGATTTCTGCCAAGTCAGCGGCGAGATCGACGCGCCCGATTTCCAGGGCCGCCTTGTCCTCCAGATTTTCGTCGCCGACAATTTCTTCATGACCCAGTGGACCGGCTATCGCTTCTACCAGGTTCTCTGTGACAGGAAAGTCCTCTGGGAGGAGGACATCCTGGTCGACCGGCAGGGCAAGCGCTGGACGTCGATCGATATCACCGAGGCAGCCCGGGGTAGAAGCCGCCTGCCCCTCGCGTTTCGCGTCATCGACAAACGCGGCGTCGGCAATTACGGCAGCGCGACCTTGCTCGGGCCCGCGCGCCTCGTGGAGACCCCGTGATGGCGGAGCTCGAGCGGCTGACTCGACTCTTTCGAGAATGCCTGCGGGGCGGGTGGCACGCCGTCGAGGACAACGGCCGCACGGCGTGGGCGTGGTCGGAAGGCCGGGCCGAAATCGAGGCGCCGCCCGGAACGGTCTTCCTCGATCTCGAGATGCATTCCATGTACTTCGCGTGGACGGGCCGCCCCCAGTCCGTGCGGGTTCTCGTGGACGGCCGGCTGCGCGGCGAACACAAGGTCCGCAACGAAAGACACTGCATCCAGGTCGCGTGCGAAGGAGGAGCGCGCCGGGTCGTTCTCGAGTGCGACGCGTTGAGACCGCGCGACGTCGACGAGGGGAACAACGACAGCCGCGTCCTGGGCGTCTGCCTCTCCGGGATGGTTCCCGTGACCAAGGAGACGACGCTCGAAGAGTATTTCGGCCAATCGCTCGGCTACCTGGACTCCTCGCCGGAACTGAAGAGGCGGTACTATTACACCCTCATCGGCAAAGAGGACGAAGGAGAGTTTCTCCACGGGAAGATCGCCGAGATCCGGGGCGAGCGCCTTCCCTCCGACCCGCGCGGCTTCCGCGTCCTCGATTGCGGCGCGGGCACGGCGGGCGCCACCGTCGCGCTGGCCCGACACGGCGTCCGCGCCGTCGCCCTCGACCTCTCGCACTGGTGTCTGGGCGCCGCCCGGGTCAACGCCTTTCTCTCGGGAATCTCCTTCGACCTTTTGCGGGGCGACGCTCAGAGCCTCTGCTTCGGCGACGAGACGTTCGACGTCGTTCTCGGCCTCGACATCATCGAACACGTTCCCGACCCGGGGCGGATGCTGCGCGAGATCCGCCGCGTTCTCAAGAAGGACGGGCTCTTCATCTTCCGGACCGGCTTCGGTCTCAACCCATCGAACATCCGTCGCGACCCCCACTACCAATCTCCCTTTTCCGTGCTGCTCCCCCGGCCCATTCGCGCGTTC
>DATKZW010000670.1:0-2432 GCA_035527775.1 Sumerlaeia bacterium
TCCAAGTCACCGATGAACTGAGGCGGAACCCGAAAGATCCGGGCAATGTCGGTTACTCCGAACTTGCGCGATTCAAGCCATTGTGCGTCTTCGTTCGGAATAGCGATCGGTTTCCAGTGCACCCCGTCTTCGAGGACCGCCGTTCGGTGGGCGTTGCCGCTGCCCGAGTGCGCCGCCCGCCAACTCTTGGCAAGCCGTAACCTATCCTCTTCAGCCAAACTGCCGTCAACTTCGAGAACGCCGCCGGGCCGCGCCCCGTTGCCGAACAGCGCGGCGCCGTGTTTCTCCTGGGCCATGCTGAGCCCGATAGTCTCGCGCGCGTAGGCGATGGGCGACAGTCCCTTGAGTTGCGAGCCATCGAGACAAAGAGCCTTGATGTGGAGCATCGCCCCCGGCGCAACGGAATGATCCTGCCCGTCCGCCGTCCGAATCTTGTAGCGCGGATCGTATCCGGCGCGCTCGATCTTAACGGCGTCCGGGTGCCACGGTTGCAAATAGATAGCATCCCCGGTTTTGGCGCGCCGCACGATGGCGTAGGCGTTCCCGTGCATCGCCAACCAGGCCATCATCGTTTCGCGCCAGACCATGGAGGACGCGCCCGGAAACGGGGAGGAATGCAAGACAGAATACAGGGCATGATCTCGCGCGATGGTCTTCTGCCCGCCCGGACCGCGCCGATAGATGTGAAGAGGAAGGCTCGCCACGGTCTCGGCGAGAACCCGCACACACGCGAAGACAGCGGAAACGCGGAGGGCTGAGTCCGCCGTGATATGCTCGCCGGAAGCCGTCGCCGGACCGGCCAGCGCACCGAAGATGTTACTCTCGCGGGCGGTCAAACTGACATCACCCCGCTTGCCGCCCCAGAGAAATTCGAGGACTTGCTTGAGTGCCACGCGGCTATCCCCCGACCTTTTTCTCGACGCGTTCGAGAATTGTCACGACGCGCTGTTGAGTTGCTTCGATGCGTTCGGTCCGCGCGTCCACCTTGTCAAGGCGTATCCCCATGCGATTCACATCCGCCCCCATGACGGCGATGGTTGTGGCCTGGTCCGCTGAAACATCATGCTGTTCAGTTGCCTGCGCAGAAAGCCGCCGTTCGATGTAGAACTGCCAACCAACCAGCGCAACCGCAACAGGGAGCCCCACCCCAAAAGAAATCTTGAGAAGCGATTGCCAGAGATTTCGTTGGCGTTCCATGCAGCCTCCAATCGTTTGCGGCAAATCTGTCTCGCGCCGTTGCGGCGACATAGAAAAAACCCCCAACCCCCTCGGGAGAGGGAGCGGGGGCGAAGCGCTTGGGCGTGGCCCGCGCTGTCCGTGTCTTTGGGTGGGGTCGTCGTGGATCGCGACGCAACCCGGCCTTGCTATCCGTCGTCTATCATGCGCATAAGGCGCTCGAAAGACTTCTTTTGTCCCTCCAGATGGCGGCGATATGTCTCCAACTCCCGCCGCTTCTTGTCCTCTTTACCCCCTTTGTCCCCCCGAGCGCAAGAGTTTTCTTGCCGTTCTTGCCACTTTTTTTCGTCCCGGTTCATCTCGGCTTCCTCCCCGGCGGCCTGTAGGCGGGCAATGCGAGCAGCCTCGTGGGCGTTCATATCACCAACAACTCCTTCCCCTCATACACGCCGCGCCGCTCGACGTTCAACGCCTGGCCGAGTGCCATGATGCTCGCCACGAGCCCATCGATCCGTTTCCCGCTCTTGCTCCGGTCAGGCTTTACTGGCTTAATATTCTGGGACGGGTCGCTCGTGACTTCCGCGCAATCGACGTTCCAGCGCAAGACCGGATTCCCGCCGTGCCGGATGCGGCCCTGTATCACGAGCCGCTCCAACTCCTTCGAGGGCGGCGACATAGAAACGTATCCCTGCCTGTGTTCTATCAGGTGAAGTCCGTCTTTGTCTTGGAGCGCCTGGCAAAGATGCGTTGCGTTCCAGGGGTCGTAAGCGATCTCGCGCAGGTTCATCTCCTTCGCCAGTTCTGACACGCGCGCGCGGACATACTCATAGTCTACCACGTCACCCGGCGTCGCGCGGACGAAACCCTGCCTAACCCATGTCGAATAGGGAACACGATCCCGTCGCTCCCGCTCCCGCATATTCTCTTCAGGAATCCAGAACTCCGGGTGGAGGGCGAAAGTACCATCTTCGAGCGGCCAGCAAAGTACGAAGGCGGTGAGGTCGATAGTCGTCGAGAGATCCAGCCCACCCCAACACGGGAGCCCGCGCAGCGCCGCCAGGTCCACCGGCTCGGGCGGGCAGGCGTCCCACGCGCGAAGGTCGATCCACCGGGCACTTTGTTGCGTCCACTGATTGAGATGGAGCCGCCGGAAAGTATTCTGCGCCGACGGCGTTTCGATGGCCTGGGCGCAAGCCGTCGCGAGCGATTCCTTCTTGAGCGAGACGCCGAGATTCGGGTTCGCCTTCGCCCAAACG
>DATKZW010000671.1:0-8342 GCA_035527775.1 Sumerlaeia bacterium
GTCGCGAAATTCGATCGGGTGGACGGACGCTTCCGCAGAATGAATCTCGGCGCGGAGGACCTGCTGCGCGAAGTCCTTGGACAAGTCATCGGATGGATCAAGGGCGATTTCAAGGACGCGAAGGAACTCTACGAGATCCGGCTCCTCAAAGGAAGCGACTATCGCCTGGTCCTGCGGCCCCGGTCGAAGGACCTGCGCAAGATGATCGAGGCCGTCGAACTCTCCATCGATCCCGCGTCGCTGCGCGTCCGTTGCGTCACCGTTCGCGAACCTCAAGACGATTGCCTGGAGATTCGGTTTCTGAAAGAGCAGCTGAATCCCCCTTTTGATCCTGGGACTTTCGATCCCAAAGACCCCCTTCTGCCCAAGGCGCCGGCATCCGGAGATGAAACCTCTCAAGACGATTAGACGCAAAGGCCGGGCCGTTTCCTTGGCGCAGCGCCGCCCGATCGGGGCGCGGCTTGCTCCGTTTCTTTGTGCGCTGGTTGCTCTCGCCTGCTCGCGTTACGCTCCGCCTGCGGGGCGTCCTCTAGAAGACCCGGATCTGACGCAGGCGTGTCGCAGCGCCTTTCTCGAAACCTATCCCCATACCTTCAAGATGGTGCAGCGCATCGTTCTCACGGCTCGGGGACGGCAGTACGACTTCATTGGATACCTTCTTCTGCATCGCGGCGAAGGGTTCCGCGCTCTGGCCGCGGGCGACATGGGGGGCAAGCTCTTCGAGTTCGCCGCGCACGGGAAGAACCGCCGCATCCTCCTCAAACCGAAGCACATGCCGTCCAGACCTCTGCTGGACGGAGTCTTTGGCGATATCAGGCATCTTTTCGACCCCGAGGTCGGGTCAGACGCACAATGGATCCGAACCGATGAGGGGGACATGGCGCTGGTCCAGCGCCCAGGCGCCGGCGTGCGGGAATACGCTTTTGATGCGGAAACCCGCAATCTTGTCCGTTCCAGGGAAATGCGGGATGGACGCGTAATCCGAGAGGCGACGCACGAACGCTACCGTCTCTTCCCGGGTTGGGATCGCCCGCTGCCGTCGCGAATCCTTCTGAAGAATCGACGCTGGCGCTACGAGCTGGAGATTCATCTGCTCCATCTCTATCCGGATGCGGAGGTCCCGGCGCGGGTCCTGAATCCACGGGATGACGACAACTGACGCTGGGTCGGCAGCTGAAACGGGATCGCCGACCTCCGTTCCGGGACGAGCGGCAGATCCGGAAGCGGGCTCGGGCGCGCCGGCGGTTGCCTTTCCGCAAATCATCATGAAGAACAACGACTCGTCATGAGGAACAACGACACGGACTGGCGTTATCGTTTCTTCGTCGCCCTGCAGGGCCGGAGGAGATGGGCGCTCGCGTTCTGCGGCGGGCTAACGGTTCTTCTGCTTCTTTCGGCGCGCGGCATCACGTGGCGCGAGGACGTTCTCGATCTCCTTCCCGACGGCGATCCCGTCATGCGCGATTACCGGCGCCTCTTCAGGAGTTTCCGTCCCACCGACTACATGTATCTCGACGTTGGCCCGGCCGGCGAAGGAGCGCCGATCGACGAGTCGGAATTGCTCGCAGTCGCCGACGCCTTGGCTGAGCGTCTCATGGCGCGATCATCCGACGCCGTATCACCACCGCCCCTTTTCAACAAAGTGCTCTACCGGCGCGACGCGGACGACGCGCTCGAGGCGCTGGATTACCTCCGTCGCCGCCGCGCCGCGCTTTTCACCTCCGAGGACGCGGCGGCCGTCGAGAAGAAACTGAAGCCCGAGACGATTCGCGCCGCGCTGGAAGGATGGAAAAAGACGCTCACCGAGTCGCCCGCGCCGATGCTGTTGCAAACCCTCCTGCGCGATCCCCTCCACTTCGACGAGCCGCTTCTCGAGCGATTGTCGGCTCTGCAGCCCGCCGAGGGATCTCTCCGAATCCACAAAGGCCGCCTTTTCAGCCGGGACGCTCAGCATGTTCTCATCATCGCCCAACCGCGCTTCCCCTCGACTGACAGCTACCACGCTCGAGAACTCATCGACTTCGTGGATCCGGCGATCACTGAGGCGACAAGAGCCGCGCCGTCCGGGAACGTCCGCGTCGCCTACCTCGCCGGTCATCGTTTCAGCCTGGAGAACGCCGATTGCATCAAGCGCGATCTGAAACTGACGCTAGTGGTCACGGTCCTCGGGATTGCCCTTCTATCCTTCATCGCTTTCAGTCGCCCGCTTTTTGTTCCCCTCGTGCTGTTGCCAGCCGTGTTCGGCGGCGTCTTCGCATTGGGGATCGTTCGGTGGCTCATCCCAGGCATTTCAGCCATCTCGATCGGATGCGGTTCCATGCTTGTCGGAATCGCGGTGGATTACGGCATCCACGTTCTTTACCACGCGGATCAGATCCCCCCCGGGTCCTCGGCAGGGGATCGAATCGCGAGCATCTTGAGCCGTCTGACCGTCCCCTTGTCGCTCGGCGCGGGAACCACGGTCGCCGCCTTCGTCACACTCCAACTCTCCGTTCTCCCCGGCTACCGGCATCTTGGCGCCTTCGCCGCCCTCGGGATCGTCGGAGCGGCGGCCTTTTCTCTGACCGTCCTGCCGCTGGCGATTCCGCGTGTCTCCCGGACGGCCGGGCGTCGCGAGCCGCGACTCCGCCTCGCGCGGCTCTACCCGAGGTTTTTCGCCTGGGGCGCGCGGCATCGTCCCCTTCTCGCCGGCGCCGTCTGCGCCCTATCGCTCTTTGCCGCGGCGGGGCTTTGGCGCCTCGAATTCGAAGGCGACTACCGGAAGATGAACGCCCTCTCCGACGCCGCGCGGGCGGATTGGGAGCGATTGGCGGCCACTTTCGGCGACGCGCTCGAGGGCAGCTCCGTCGTCGTCCAAGGCGCCGACCTCGAAGACGCCCTCGGGCAAAACGAAAAGGTCTATGCGGCGCTTCGCCGCCTCGAAAATGAGGGAACCACCCTGAGCTGCCGGTCCCTTGCGCCCATCGTCCCGAGCGCCGCCACTCAAGAGGGGAATCGCCGGCGATGGCAGGCGTTCTGGACCGAGGCGCGCCTCGCCGATCTGCGCAAGAACCTGACGGAAACGGCCCAAGCCCTGCGCATGCGCGTCGAGGCCTTCGAGCCTTTCCTCCAGGCGCTGACCGAGACGACGCCCGCCACCAAAATCGAGGACTTGCCCGACGGCATGCTCCAGGATCTCGCGGAGAGTCAGATTGCGGCGGGGGAGAGCGGGAACATCCTGATCATGACCGGCCTTCGGGTCGAGGGACCCGACGAGCGTTTCGCCGCCGTCGTCGACTCGCTCGAGGAAGCGGCGCCGGGCGCGATCGCGGCAAGCGGCCCGCGCTTCGTTCGACGCCTCGTCGGAGTCATCTACTCCGAGCTGCGCCGCATGGCTTCCATCGCGCTCGTTCTCATCGTCCTATTGCTTCTCGTTGCGGTCCGTCGTCCCGATCGCATCGGGCTGCTTCTTCTGCCGCTTCTGTTGAGCCTTCTCTGGACCTTCGGCGCGATGGGTTGGCTCGGGCTTCGCATCAACCTGATGAACAGTATCGTGTGCATCTTCATCTTCGGCTTGGTGATCGACTACAGCATCTTCCTCTTCTCGGCCGCTCGGACGGCGGAGTCCGCCTCGGACGAACACCTTGGCCGCACAGGCGGCGCCGTCGCCATCTCGGCGTTGACGACCCTGATCGGCTTTGGCTCTCTCACCCTTGCGGGTCACCCAGCGCTCCACTCGATCGGCGCAACGGCCCTTCTCGGCATCGCGGGCGGATGGATCGCCGTTCTGCTGATCGTTCCACTGGGCGGCGGCCCGACGCCGGCCGCCTCGGCGGCGCGGTCCTAGTCCGGATAGCCGTAGGCGTGGACCGTCACGGTCTTGACGTAGCCGAGCACGCTCAGGTACTCATAGTCCGCGTAAAGGAGCGTCTTGATGCCCGCCTGCCGCACGGCATTCTTTATGTCGGCGTGACCCACGGAGAAATCGGCGCTCACGAAAGGGATGCGGACGTAGATCACTCGCTTGTCGGGGTATCCCCCCTTTGATTCCCGAAGGTTAACGTCTCCGGGCAAGACAAGGGGCGCTTTGAAATGGCTGATGAGGAAGCCGCGGGGAGGAACAACCGGGGCGGTCGAGACCTGCGAAGCCGCCATACAGGCGTAGTTGCACCCCGCCAGCGCCAGCGCAGCCACGAAGAGCAGGGCGCTTGACACTATCCTGATCGGCCACAAAGCAAGGGTCCCCGGCGGCCCTGCGGAGAAGGTCTGCCTCGCCGCCCAGCCTTGCGGCACAGCCGCCCCCGGCTTTGACAACAGAGAAGACCGGTGTGGCACAGCCGGCCCCGGCTGTGGCTCCTGGTCGGGCTGGCGGCCCGCTCTTTCATCGCAAGCGTCGCCGCCGCCGGACGCATGGATTCCAGAACAGTTCGCGGACATGTCACTCACCGTAGACGATCGTCGTGTACTTGCAAAAGATCCCGAGCAGGACGTTCGTGTAACGATAATCCACGTGCGTGACCTTCTCAAGGCCGCCATTCTTGCACGCCGTTCGGATGCCCGCGTCGCCGAAGGCGAACAGCCCGAGGATGGCGACGCTGCTCGCCTCGCCCCTCTTTTCGCCGATTACTTTGCCGTTCTGACTGTTCAGATCGAGGGGGGCCTCGACCCTTGTGTAAACCGCGCCCAGCGGCGGCACCACCGGCGCCATCACGCACCCCGATGTGAAAGTCACAAGAATGAGCAATGCAACCCACCGGGACAACCTTGGAAAGCGTTGGTTCATCGCGGCTTCCTCCTACAGATGGTTCCCATCGTCCGGCAACGGAATCTCATTCCTGCTTCCGTCCGTCCTTCAGACGCATTATGCACACGCTGCGGCGAGGGGCCAGGATATTCGCTTTGTGCGGCGCCTCAAAAGAGGAAGGCAGCCCCTCCAATCTCCGGGGCGCGGCCAATTATGGCCCCGCTGGGGCAGGCCCAGCGGCGGCCCCGTCTTGACGCGGCAAAGGACTGCAAGGGGAACGCACGCGAGATGCACCCCGCGCCGGCGCACGAATACATCTTGCGGAACTCGCCCTTGGGTGGCAGACTCAATACAAGACTCGGGATGAGTCGGACCAGTTTCTGAGGAAAGGAAACGCGGGGCGAATGAGAAACCAACTCGGCTTCACCTTGATCGAGCTCCTGATCGTCGTCGCCATCATCGCAATCCTGGCGGCCATCGCAGTTCCGAATTTCCTCGAGGCGCAGGTCCGGGCGAAAGTCGTTTCCGTCCGAAACGACTTCCGGAGCATCAACGTGGCGATGCAGGCCTATCGCGTGGACAACAACGACTATCCCTCCGACGAATTGGGAACCGGCTGGGCGAACGACTACCTCACGTTCATACCGCTGACCACGCCCATCGCCTACCTGAGCTCGATACCGACAAATCCCTTCTTCGACGCGGAACGGTCCTCGGAGTACTGGCAGGTCCCGCCGAGAGGAAACTACTCTTACTACCGCAACGACTACTCCGTCAGCACGGAGCTGGGGATATTCTACCACTTCACGTCCTGCGGCCCGGACACGAAACACACCTTGGGACCGATTGCGTATGACGTGTACCACAGAACGGCCGCTTTCGTGAATGAACTCTACGACGGGACCAACGGGACAAAATCCAACGGGGACCTCCACTGCTCGAACCTCGGCATTTCGTTCTGAGCCGGCTCGGCGTTCGGCCGTCCCCATCCTCCCCGTCTTTCACGCAATCCCCTTCCCCATTTCCCTCTTGACTTCGCTCTGTTGAGGGGCTCTCATGCGAGCATCGCAGACCCGGATGGGCCTCCCCCTCGGGGAGCCCATCCGCTCGCTCTCACGAAGAACAGGAAGGAATGTCGCCATGAAGAAAGCGCTGATTGTCTGGGGAGGATGGGACGGGCACGAACCGAAGCCGTGCGCCGATCTCTTTGAGGACGTCTTGACCAAGGAAGGCTTCGACGTCGAAGTCTCCAACACGCTGGACGCCTTTCTCGATGCCGGGAAGCTGAGGACCTTCGATCTCATTACTCCGATGTGGACTTGCGGGGAACTGACGCACAAGCGGTTCGGCTCGTTGCAGGAGGCCGTTCTGAGCGGAGTCGGGCTCGGGGGGTTCCACGGCGGCATGGGCGACGCCTTCCACGACAGCATCCCTTACCAGTTCATGGTCGGCGGCCAGTTCACCGCACACCCCGACGGCGCAGTCGAATACACCGTTCACATCGCCAAGCCGAACGATCCGATCGTCGCGGGGACTCGGGACTTCAAAGTCAGATCCGAGCAGTACTACATGTTGGTCGACCCCGCCGTCGAGGTCCTGGCCACCACGACCTTCGAGAATCCCAAAGGCCAGCCCTGGCTCAAAGGCTGCGTCATGCCGGTCGTGTGGACACGCCCATGGGGCAAAGGCCGCGTTTTCTACAGTTCGCTCGGCCACGTCGCAAAGGAATTCTCCCAGTATCCGCAAATGCTCGAGATCACCAAGCGGGGCATGCTGTGGGCCGCCCGGTAGAATTCGGGGGCGGGCGCGGGGCCGGACAATGGGCGCGCTTCGCCCGGGTATGAAGGCGGCCGCGGCTTTGCGCTTCGCGCTCCGCGCGCGGGCGCATCTCAGTTTCCCACAGGATCCATCTGCGCACGCTTCCCATTCCGGCGTTGACAGACATTGCGCTCGGCTGCTATCCTCCGATTCAGCATGGCGGGAGGCGCGAGGGGAGGGGAGCGCCTTGTCAGGCACGGGTTCTGAATGTTGGCAGCCCCGACTCTCGCTCAGACGCCCCTTCGCCCGAACGCACCGCATGAGTCCCGATTCAGCGAAGACGCGACGCGCTCCCCGGAGGCGGATATGCGCCTGAAGATCGCTCGCGGGAACGGCCTCGCGAAGGGCAAGTCGTTCCTAAGGCTCGGGGCGCTGCTCGTTGCCTCGATCTGCGCCCCGGGATCGCTCTTCGCCGCGCCGTGGCCAGTATCCACCAGCTTCGAGGCCGCCGAGGGCTATACCGTCGGGGACCTGAACGGCCAGAAGGGCTGGGTGACCAGCAACACGGCAACCGTGCAGACCGCCGAGGTCCATGCCGGGGCGCAGGCCGTCGCGCTGACTTCGCGCAGCCAGACCCTTTACGAAGTGCAAGGCAACGACCAAAACGTCGTCTGGGTCGACGCATTCTGCAAGACGACGCCCGACGAAGTGTACCCCGAGCTGCCTCAGCCTCCCGGCGTCTCCTGCTTTCTCTTCTTTCACGTCATCGATGGCATCACGTGCCTCGACGGCGACGGCGTGGGGTCGGGCGCCTGGCGCAACACGGGCATTCCGGTCGCGGAGTGGACCCGAATCGCCATCCGCCAGGACTACGCCGCCCACACGTGGGACCTCTACGCCAACGGCGCGCCCGTCCTCACGGGGTTGGGCAACGCCTACAACACGACCAGCTTCCAGAAATTCGAGTGCCAGGCTGGCAGCGGCGGCTCGATGTATCTGGACGATTTCTACTCAGCCGCCGACGCGGCCACGCCTACTCCCACGCCGACCGTTCAACCTAGCCCGACGCCTTCGCCGAGTCCGTCGCCGGTTCACAGTCCCATACCGACTCCCACACAGACGCCCGCCGCCGGCGTCACGCCGACCCCGACCGTCGAGCCGATCCGCGCCCTCATCGACTCGTTCTACCAGATGGTCCTTGGCCGCGCCCCCGAGCCCGGCGCCGTCGACGCGTGGCATCACGGCTACTTTGACCATGCCGTGAGCTTCAACATCGACGTGCGTTTTATCCCGCGCGAGATGGCGCGACTGTTCTTCCTGTCCGAGGAATACGCGGCGCGCAATCGCACGGACCAGGAGTTCATCACGGACTGCTACCGGGTGTTCCTCGAGCGCGACCCGAACCCCCAGGAACTCGCCGATTGGCTCGCGGGCGTCTGGAACCGTTCGCAAGTGATGACCATCTTTTCCGAATCGGAGGAATTCGCCGCCCGGATCGCGGCCATGTATCCGGGCCTTGGCGGCGATCCCACCCGCAACTTCGTGACTTTCATGTACATCGGTCTTTTGGATCGCCTCGTGGATAAGGACGGTCTCGAGTACGCGTCGGGGCTCTTCGACGTGGCCCGCATCCAGGGCGGAACTGAGGCGGTTCGCGCCCAGGCCAAGCAGATGGCGCGCGAGGTGATCGTCTCCGAAGAGTTCCTCGCCAAGCAACCGCAGACCGCCGACTACGTGGTGCGCTTCTACCGCGCCTTCCTTGGCCGCTTCCCGAACGACACGGAGACGACCTACTGGTCGGGAGAGATCGACTCCGGGCGTCGCACAACCGACGACGCGATCGAGTTATTCGCCGATTCGG
>DATKZW010000672.1:0-7852 GCA_035527775.1 Sumerlaeia bacterium
GACGGGAATGAGGAATAGAATCGCCCGCAAGGCCTTTCCCAACGAAACGTGCCCCCGTTGTGGTTCCGCGTACACTTTCTCTGCCTGCATTTTTCGCGTCTCCTTTCTTTGGTCATTCATAACTGTATCCGCCGTCGCTTCATCCACCGTCACTTTCTCACGGCTCGCATTCCAATTGGCGCCTCGACATATCGCCGGCAGGCCGACAGCTTCACGCGCGTGTTAGGCCTCTCGGCTGGGCGCCTCGCGCCTGAAGCTACGCCACCGAGATCGGACCGTTTCGACGAATGCACGATCGGCGCTCGCACTAAACACCCGAACGGGAGAATACCCCGAACGAATCGCGCGAAAGAAGGCATACGCCATCAGGACCAGGGTGAGCACAATGTTGGGCCACGCGTTGAGCGGCCACTGCCCGGACCATTGGAGGGTCAATCGTTCCGAGGACGGGGCCAGGTAGGGAAGCGGCCAAAGGTCCTCAGCGCCGGGCCCCCGAGAGCCGACGACATCGCAGAGGAAATGAAGATGCATCGCAAGCACGCCGACGGCGAACATTCGCAGGCGATTGGCCGCGAAGATCGACAGTGCCAGCGGAATGGCGAGGGCCGCAAGGAGGCCGTGGAGCGAGGCATGGTGGTACTCGCCGTAGTACCCCAAGCTGGGTCGCCCCAGAAGGCGATTGGCCGCGTCGATCAAGACGCCAAGGCCGTCGGCGTCGGGAAGAACGCCGCACCAAGTTGCCAGCGCCTGGTCGCGAGCTCGAAGGCGGAGCGCATCCGCGAGCGACCACGAGACGAGAAAGTGGGTTATCGGACTCATCGCTTTTCCAGAGGCCTAACATGGAGCTCGAAGGGATGCACCGATCCAAGAGGCTTCTTAGGCGTCAACTGCAGCGATTCCCTAGCCATGCTTCATACGATCTGACTGGCGAGTCCAAGCAATTCATTCGCAAATAAGTCCAGCCATCTCTGCGGGCGAGGTCCAATACCGGCCCTGTCCCGAAGGAATCTGCCAGGCCTTGAGCCTTTATACCTTTTCCCGGCGAACATTCTTGATGCCTGATCAAATCTGCTCCTCGCGTCCGCCTGTCCATGTGCAATTCGATGGCGAATGGCAGCTAACCCGCTTAGCCTTGAAGAATTAGAGGCAAGGACTCTTTCGTGCGTACTACCACGCAGGAATCCCATTGCGCGCGCTATCACTTTGTTTGGATCATACCACATCACGTACTTCTGTCCTGCAAGCATCGCCGTCTCTGCCTCCGACAACGTCCTGTAATAACTGCCGGCCATTATTGCCTGTTGACCTTTCGTCGAGACATATCCGCACAGATATCTCAAGAAGGTTTCTTCCAGGAACTTCTCCCACTCTATGAAGAGCTTCAAGAAGGCCAGCTCGTAGAGCAGCTCAGTCTTGTTGAGATTCCATTCCCTTGCTAGGCTTCTATCCTTGAATGTTCTCGCGAGTATGATGTCTCCCGCATGCGCCGTATCCAACAAGTAGGTCACAATCGACTCCAGTTGGCCGAGATACCTTGGCATTGTTCTCGGCATAGTGCGCTACGCCCCGAATGCCATGTGATATATGAAACTGAACCTCTCTTGCCTTGGCTTGATATTATCGGTTTGTCTAAGACATGCATTCACAAAGGATTCATACTTCTTTGGTACGTCTTCCCTGTTCCTTGCACATCCAAGGATGTCTGACAATTTCACAATGGTTTCATACAGTGCGATATTATCCTGCTTATCCTGAACATGTTTTGCTGTGGCCGCTTGTCGCGGCAAACCGAATTTCCTGTGAAAGACAATGCAATATAGCGTGTAAAACAATGGTGGCCTGTTGAAGTCTGTCTCAGACAAAGAGTTCTCAGAAACAGAATTGATTATATCGATTATCTCGCTAAAGCGTTTTGCAGATTCGTTCCGTTTTGCGAACGATTCATCATACTTCTCATAGTAGTCTCCGATGGATTTTTTCTTGTCCTGCATGCCTTCAAGTTGCGCGATAAGCAATTCGCTTGTAAGTTCTACCTCGAGCATTCGGGCAATGCTTCTTTCAGAAAAAACCTTATGACGGCGCCAGAACTCAAGATTCTCATATGCCAACCTATATGCGGTCTGCTTGAAGAGGCCAAAGTATCGGCCATTTCTGAGCTCTTGAGCATTTAGTGGCACACTATAGGTGTTCAATCTTGAAAATACCTGGAGGACCTCCAGGTCAGATATCCCCTGGAACACCTCTGTGGAAAAAGGATAGCTAAGTATGGCCTGCTTTTCTTCAGCACTAAGGGACCGAAATGATTTTCTTGCCCATGGAGCAGAAAGGGTATTTGATAGGTTGTACTTCCCATCTATGAAGTCAAGCACGGATGCGATCCGCTGTTGTCCATCAATTACCTGTCTTTTAATGCTTCTGGAATCTGCGCCTTGGGTTATGCGCAAGTATATTGGTGGCACAGGCATCAGCTGAAGTAGTGTATCAATGAAGAAGGATCTTGCATTAGTAGACCAGACTCCGCGCCGTTGAAATTTTGGGGTAATGTCAAGAGTACTGTTCTCTCGCCACTCGAGGAAGTCTTGTGGGCGATAGATTGACCGATCAGGCTTTTGCATGAGCGTGACCTCCTCTGCGTCAGAACACTTTGTCCGCCGATGTCATGATATTGCAGCAGTTAGGAATGTACGAGCGAGGCATGGGGAACCTAGTTCTAGGCGGACTGTATAAAACCCCCGAAATGGGGTTCCTTTCTGTATAACACTCCTGCAATTCTGTCTCAAGAAGCCCCCTAAGTCTCCTCCTGCAAGTCTTCTGCAAGCAGCCGCGCATTTAGCTTGGCGTTTCATACAGGCTGCATAAGACCCCCGTAGTCTGCCGGTTACAGAGCGTCCACCGGGCTCTTGACGCCGCGGCCGCCGCGACTCAGCGCGTGGGTGTGGGTCATGGGGGTTCGCGCATCCTTGTGGCCCGGGAGTTCCTGGACCCTTGGAACGCCGCAACCGCCTTTGTCTCGGTTCAAGAGTCCTCCGCCGCATTCCACGCTTGCCTTGGCGGACATAATGCTCGGGTCGCCGCCTCTCAAGCGTTCCGAGCCTTTCGTCATGCTCCTTCATACTCCGATGAGGCCTCAGGCGCCAGGGAGGAGTTCTTCGCCATCTTGCCGGGAGCTTCGCCCCGGAACTGCGCCCTCCTCCTGTTTCCATAATAGACGCTACGGAAACCGCCAACTATCCAGTTACCGCATCCTATAAACCTCCCCCCCGGTTGTCAAGGAGTTTCCCCGGATCGACAGGCAACGAAACCCGCGCCGCCAGAAAACCCGCATCTATGTCCCGCACCCTCGCGCCACTGCGCCGCAATGATGACGCGCAATGCAAGACCCCTTGCGGCGAACGCATCTTGCCTCCGCTACGGCGAGGACGCCCATGGAACGCCCCGGGCCGGGCCTGCCCCGGTCGGGCGAGGGATTGGCGGCTAAGACGCAGGTTCCCCCCCCCCGCCTCCGCCGCGAGGTTTGCCGCAACCGGGCGACAGACCCCGCGGCGGAGGCGGAAAAGAAGTCGCGCCCTCTTAGCCGCCAGTCATGGCTCCGCTGGGGCAAGCCCAGCGGCGGCCTGATTTTGACGGGCTGGAACTTGGCGAAGGGAGCGGAGGCAAGATCCGCCCCTTGCGGCAAGCCCCCGCTTTTTTCCCTGGCGCGGCGGCAAGCCACCGCGCCTTGAAAGCGCAGGCAAGCCTGCGCACTCCCAAAGCCGCCCCTTCGAGGCGGAAGCGCCGACGTTGGAACTGTCCTGCCCCCTGCGGCAGGCCCGATCATCCAAGACCCCTTGCGGCAAGCCCCCGCTTTTTCCCTGGCGCGGCGGCGCTTGCGTCTCGATAATGGCCCGGCGATCGAGGAGACCGACCGGACCAGCGCGATCGACGCCTTCCGGCACTTCCTTCGACGAGCGACCGGACCGAGCATGACACGGAGCGACCGGACCGAACGCGACACGGGGCGACCGGACCGAACACGACACGGAGCGACGGGACCCAACACGACACGGAGCGACCGGACCGAGCATGACACGCGTATACGCCTGCGACCTCGACCGCACCCTTCTGCGAGACGACGCGACGCTGTCGGATTTCAGCCGCCGTTCGCTCGGCGAGTTGATCGAGAACGGCCTGCGCTTCATCGTGGCGAGCGCGCGCAACATGGCGGCGATTCGCGAGATCCTCGACGGTCTTCCCTTGCGATTGCCCGTGATCGAACTCAACGGCGCGGCCATCACCGACTTCCACACGGGCGAGCACTTGGTCATTCACGATCTTGACAAGGACCTTCTTCCGGAGCTCCACGCGCTGGCCGCGCGCCGGGGGTTTCCCCCTCTCCTCGTGACTTTCGACGGCGCCGGCGACCGCATCTATCACGGCAAGACGGGCAATGAGGAGACGGAATGGTATCTGGAGGGGCGACGCGCGGCGGGCGACGCGCAACTGCGCGAGATCGAGGACTTGACCCAGGCTTTCCGGGATCGCGCGCTGTCGATGGCCGTGGCGGGGCGCGGCGACCCCTTGAAGGAGCTGGCCGATGAGGTCGTCGAGACTTTCGCCGGGCGCGTCGAGATCCATCTCTTCGAAAACCCCTACCACCGCGGTTGGTGGTGGCTGTCGATCCACGACCGCCGGGCGACGAAGGGCCAGGCGCTCGCCGAACTGCTCGAGCGTCTGGGATTCGATCCCGCCGATCTGACGGTCTTCGGCGACGACTCGAACGACGTGGGGATGTTCGAGTTCGCCGCGCGCGCCGTCGCCGTTGAGAACGCGCTGCCCTGCGTGCTCGAACTCGCCACGGAGGTCATCGGCCCGAACGACGCGGACAGCGTGGCGCGCTACATCCTGCAGGATGTCGCCGCCGAGCGGGAGGGTCACGGCGTGGCCGCCGCCGGGGGCAACAGGCGTGCGGAAGCCGCCGCGCATGGAGAGGTAGTCTCGACGCCCGCCGCCCCCGCGCCGGTCCCATCCTCACCCGCCGCCTCCGCGCCCGCGCGCAAGGGGCGGGGCCCTTGAGTCATGGGCGAGACGCCCATGCCACGATCATCCTCCCGCCGGAAGAGCCCATGACGCTTCTCGAGTCCTTTCTCCTCAGCTTTCTCCAGGGGGCGACCGAGTTTCTGCCGATCAGCAGCTCCGGTCATCTCGTGCTGGCGGCTCAGCTGGCCGAGGAACGCGGCTTCGGGTCGGTCGCGTCGGGAGCCGAGAATCTCCAGTTCGCCATCCTTGTGCACGTGGGGACTTTGCTGGCGATCGGTTTCGTCTTTCGGGACACGCTGCTGCAACTCGCGCGCTACTTGCTCGGGGAAGGATGGCGCCGAACGCGGAACGAGGGATTCGCGGCGGCGTGGCTCGCCGACCCGCGCGGGCGGCTGATCTCCGCCGTAATCCTGGCCACCGTTCCGACCGGACTCATCGGCTTCCTTGGGAAAGACTATTTCGAAGCGCTCTTCTCGCGGCCCGACCGAGTCGGCTGGGCGCTCTGCGTTACGGCTTTCCTTCTGGCGCTCACGTTTTTCCGAAGCGGCGGAAGGGAGAACGGCGTTCCGGACGCCGGTCCTGCTCTGAGTCCGGGCGCGGAACGGAAGGCCAACCGCGCCGAGCCACGCCGCGGCGCCGCCGCCGGCGCCCGCTTGCCCGGCTATCCGTTCCCCCTCTGGATCTCCGTCGCGGTCGGCGTTGCCCAGGGGCTGGCGATCACACCCGGCGTCTCGCGCTCGGGCGCGACGATCTCCGTCGCCCTTCTCCTCGGCATGAGCCGCCGCGCCGCGGGCGAGTTCTCTTTTCTGATCGCCGTTCCCGCCATTCTGGGCGCTCTGCTTCTTCAGGTTCTCGACGTGCTTGAGGGGGGCGCCGCGGGCGCCGCGGGCGCTCCGAGCGCGGGCGCGTCTCTTTCCCTTAGCGCGGGCGCATTGGCCTTTGTCGTTTCATGCCTTTCCGGGTACGTTTTTCTCCGACTCTTGCTGCGCTTCCTTCGCGGCGGTCAGTTCTCCTACTTCTCCGTCTACTGCCTGGCCGTGGGGCTCTGGGCAATCTGGCGTTTCTGACGCCCCGGCCGTTGCGCCCCCCCGGCGGGGCTTGGTCTTTGGCGTTTCCAGAGATCGTCCGCGCGCGGCCTGAGACAATTCCCTTGCGCTTCCGCCGGGGATCGGCGAAAGGTGTGGGGGCGAACGAGGCGACCGGATGCCGAGACCTCCCCTAGATCTCCGGGCCGAAGCGGGGCGCCCGGGCACGGTTATTCTGGATCCGCGTCAGCTCGCGCACGGCGAGCGGCGCGCGTGGCTTTTCCGCTCCCCCGAACGCATCCTCGCGGCGCGGCGCCCCGACGAGGTCCGCGGCGTGCTGCGCGAGGCCGAGGCCTTGGCCCGCGAAGGACGAAGCCTCGTCGGCGTCATCTCCTACGAAGCGGCCGAAGCCCTCGGCCTGGCCGTTCATCCGCCCGCGGTGGAGCTTCCTCTCGTCTGGCTCGGCGTCTATCGCAAGGGAATCGCGATCCGCAAGGAGGATTGGCCCGATCCCCCGGAGGGTCTCGGTCCGTGGAAAGAGGCCGTGGCCCGCGGCGTCTTCAACGTCACGGGGGCGGAGTACCAAGAGGCCGTCGAGCGGGCGCGCGAATGGATGGCGGCGGGCGATTCCTACCAGGTCAACCTGACCTGCAAGTTCCGTTTCGTCTTGCCCGACGAGACCGATCCCTTTTCCTACTACTGCCATCTGAGCCGCGCGCACCCCGTGCCGTTCGGCGCCTTCCTGAACCTCGGCGAGACGCAGATTCTCTCCCTCTCGCCCGAGCTGTTCCTCCGCCGGCGAGGGCGGCGTCTCACGACGCGGCCCATGAAAGGCACCATGCACCGCGGGCTGGGCGTGGACAAGGACGAGCGGCTGCGGCGCGAGCTCAAAAGAAGCGTCAAGAACCGCGCCGAGAACGTCATGATCGTCGATCTCATGCGCAACGATCTCGGCCGAGTCTGCGAGATCGGCTCGATCCGCGTGCCGCGCCTTTTCGAGTGCGAGCGGTACGAAACCGTCCACCAAATGACGAGCACCGTCGAAGGGACCGTTCGCGAAGGAGTGGGACTCGTCGAGATCCTCGAGGCGGCGTTCCCCTGCGGATCGGTCACCGGCGCGCCCAAGTACCGCACCATGCAGATCATCCGCGATCTCGAAAAAGAGCCGCGCGGACCCTACTGCGGCGCCATCGGCCGCATCGGTCCGGGGCCGAACTTCGAGTTCAACGTGGCGATCCGCACCCTTGTGCACCGGGCGGGCCGGTGCGAGCTGGGCGTGGGGAGCGGCATCACGTGGGCGAGCGACGCCGAGGCCGAGTGGAAAGAGACCCGCCTCAAAACACGTTTCCTCTACGCGCCGGTCCGCGAGTTTCGCCTATTCGAAACGTTGCTGCTCCGCTCGGACGGCCGCTACGCCTACCTGCCCGAGCACGCGCGGCGGCTGGGCCGCTCCGCGCGCTACTGGGGCTTCCGCTTCCCCCGCAAGCGCGTTCTGGAAGCGCTCGAAGAGGCCGCGCGGCGCGACGTCCCCAACGAGGGCGTTATCGTGCGGATCTCGCTGGACCCGCGAGGAAACGTTGACGTGACGACCCGACCCCTCGACCCGCTGCCGACGCCGGCCCGGGTCCTGTTGCGCGAAGACCGGGCGCGCGGACGCGACCCCCTCGTCTACCACAAGACCGACGCGCGCGCGCAGTACGACCGCGGCATCCGCGAGGCGCGCGCGCAGGGATGCGTCGACGCGCTCTTCTGCAACCGCAGAGGCCGCCTTACCGAAGGCGGCTTCACGAACCTTTTCGTCGAACTCGACG
>DATKZW010000673.1:0-5268 GCA_035527775.1 Sumerlaeia bacterium
ACGAGGTCGCGAAGTCAATCAGATACGGTCTCAAGGCGCTATCCACGAGGATGTTCTTGCGTCGCAGATCGCCGTGCGCCCATCCGCGTTCGTGCATCCCTTTGATCATCCGTTCCAGTCGGTCGAAGAACTCGACGGTGAGGAAGTTGTCGCGCCGGTGGGGCAAGCGATCCGCGCCCAAGCGTTCGATCAGGAGCGCCTCGTCCCCGACCATCCCGCCGAAACGGGGTATCCCCTCGATTCCCTGCAGACCTTCGAGCGCCCTCGCTTCCCGGCGCAACGCCCGTCGCGCCAGGGTGTGTCGAATCCACCATGGCCGACGCGAGAAGTCCTTGAGGGCCCACCCCGAGGCCTCTCCCGTCAAGGCGATCAAGTCCGCTTGGCCCACCGACCGTGCGGGATGAAAGCATTCGCCCAGAAAGCGCTCCAGGACCCGGCGGTCGCGGACGGGGTCCGTGAAGCGGGGCGGCCACCGCAGGGGCTTGGACCCATCGGCCCCGCCGACCCCATCGGCCCCGCCGACCCCATCCGTCGTTGTTTTCGCTTGCTCAGGAATGGCCGGAACTCCCGGTTGACGTCTCTTGGGCCTCACCGCGATAGGCCGCGAGAAGGTCGGGGTCGATCTTGCTCTTGACGGTGCGGTGATCGAGACCGAGACGTCGGGCCGCCTCTTGACAGTTGCCGCCGGCGCTCGCGTAGACCAGGGTGCAGTAGCGACGCAGCAGATCCTCCGCCGTGAGCGATCCGTTGCGCACCAGGTCAATGATTTCCTCCGCGGGATCCCGTGCGGCGCGCGAGAGGGGGCGGTAGTCCTTGCGGATCATGACGTTTCGGACGCATTGCTCGAGTTCGCGGAAGTTGCCGGGCCAAGGGTAGGCGAGGCCGAGGTTCTTGTCGATCCACTCGACCACTTCCTGAGCGAGCGGCCCGGCCTCCTCCTCATTGGTCACGCGCTGGGCGATATAGAGGACCAAGTTGGGCAGAGCGTCGGGCGAATCGCTGAGGCGTCGGCGCAGGGTGGGGGTCACAATGCGATCCGAGCAAAGACGGTAGTAGAGATCCTCGCGGAAGCGGCCCGCTCGGATGTCTCCGGCCAGGTCCCGGTTCGTGGCGGAGATGATCTTGCCCGGGAATCTCCTCTCGCGCGTGTCGCCGATGCGTTGGAAGATTCGAGTTTCAATGACGCGGAGCAGTTTGACCTGAATGGCCGCCTCAATCTCGCCGATCTCATCCAGAAAGACCGTTCCCAGAGGCGGGCACACCTCGAACCACCCCGCCCTGTCCTGGAGCGCCCCGGTGAAGGCGCCGCGCCGGTGGCCGAAAAGCTCCGACTCAATCAGCGTGGGCGAGAGAGCCGAAAGATTCAGGGGATAGAAAGACCCGTCGAGTTCATCGGTGAAACTCTCCGTTTGGGGATCGAAGGGGACGTAACGTGCGAGGCCGATGGCGCGCGCGACGAGTTCCTTGCCCGTGCCCGACTCGCCCGTGACGAGGCAAGTGATGTCGGCCATGCGGTCGTAGAGCGCTCTTCGGTAGCGGCGCAGGTCGTGGGAGAAAATCGATTGCCAAACGGCCGCGCGCAGCTGCGCCATCGGCATGGAGCCGCCGATGATGTTCTCGAAGATGTGGTAGAAGGCGCGGCGGATCTGGAAGAAGCAGGCGAAGACGTGGGGAGGGCCGAAACGGCGATCGCGAACGTCGGACTTGGCGAGGCGCTCAGGCCCCTCGGTCCCGCCGCCTTCGACCGCACGGGCCTCCTCCGCGCTCGCCCTCGGGGTGGGCCCCGATTCACGGACCCCGTCCGCCGCCCCCCGCCAGGAAGCGCCGCGGAGACCGTCGTAGAGGAAACGCTCCATGTCGCCAACGAAGTCCCGGTAGAACGGCGCCCGGACGCACGAGGGCTTGCCTCTCGCGGCCCCCGCGAGCAGGTCGCGAAAGCGGGTGTGATAGCGGTGGAAGAGAAGAAAGAGAACCAGATCTTCGTAGAGCTGCAAGGCTTCCGGGGCGGGCGAAGCGCCGGCGGCCAGACGCTCAAGCAGGCTCTCCGCGAGCGTCTCGACTCGCGGGATGATCCGGTCGACGTTGGGTTCCTCGGTCGGAATCTGGTCGGGTCTCTTGCTCCAGACCGTGTCGACTTCGACGAAATCGTCGCCGAGGATTTCTTTCTCAAGTCGGATCCTTTCGGGGAGAAAGGGGTTGCAGTAAGCCAGATTGGATATGGCCTGGGTCAGAGCTCGTTCGGATGGAGAGAGAAAACGCACCGCCGCGTCTCCTGGGAGGATCTGCTCGCAGTGTAGGTCTTGCCTACATGGAATGTCAATCGCGTTAACGGGGGGATCGAGCGGGGGGCGCCAGCCGCAGCGCGTTCTTGAAGTAGATCTTGTCGCGCACTTTCTGGTCGAGGTCGAGGGTCTGGAGGAACTCGTGCAGATCCGGTCCGTAATAGTCCCGGCCGAAGAGCATCTGGTCGGCGAAGCGCGTGAGGAAATCGACCGCGTTGGCCGGGTCGCGCCTCAAGGCGCCGAGTCCCGACCCGGCCGACAGGTCTCCGTACAGGTTGGGGCGCTTCTCGAAAAGACGGGAGAGCCGTCCTCCGGGCGTGACGGGGCCTTCCGGATAGACCTGCGGCGCTTGGTCGGCGTCGCCGCTGATCTCGCGCCAGAACCCAGGGCCGTGGCCCAGGAAAACCGTATTCGGGCAAGATGCCATGGCCCGGTCCAAGTTCTCCACGGTCCCTCCGCACCAAAGGCGATCGTACGTCGGCTCGCCGGCTTCGTTCGGGCGGTAGGGGGCGTCGAAGTGCAACACGACGGGCATTTTCAGCTCGCCCGCCTTGCGGAAAAGGTTCAGGCAGCGTGGATCGTCGACGAGCGCCTGGTACTTCCACTCGCCGCAGACGCGGGCCCCGTGCATGCGGTAGGCGGCCTCCAGCAGGCGGGGCGCGTCGCCCTTGTAGGGGCACGGGCAGTACCCCACGACGAAGCGGTCGGGATAGCGGTCTCGCGCGATCAGGACGTCGCTAAGCGGGACGCCCGGGTGCGTGCCGTCGCCGCGAAGATGACACGGATTGAGCGCGCTGTGCGTGCTCAGGCAATCCTCTTCGGGGGGGATTTCCCACGTGAGGAGCCACGCCCGATCGATGCCGTGCTCGTCCAGGTCGGCGATGAGGCCGCGGTCGTCGCGGCCATGCCAGAAAACGTGTTGGTGGACGTCGATAATCATGGAAGACCTTTCGCGGGGGTGGGCGCTCGTTCAGACGCCGTAGGCGGCCTCAACTTTTCCCAGGGCGGCGATTAGATCATCGATCTCTCTTTGTGTCCAGCCCTCGTGCAGGTCCATGCGGAACCGCCCCGCGTCGGTCGCTTCGGCGTTGGGCAGCGGGTATTCCTCGTGCGGATCTCCGGTGTAGAGGGGGTTGAACCAAGGCAGGCCGCGCGACTCGGTCGCCGCGGGGTTGCGCCGCCACGCCATCCGGGTGGGAATCACGAGATAGCTCGGGGTTGCGGGAATGCCCTCGGCCTGCAAAGCGTGAACGAAGGTCTCCTTGTCGGCGCGGACGGCGTCGCCGTCGAACAGGAAATAGAGGCAGATGTAAGCGCCTTGACACTCGGGCGGGTCCTCCGCCAATCGCACCGCCTTGAGCGATCGGCGGCACGCTTCGGCGACGGCGGCCACCGTTTTCCGGCGCTTCTCGATCATATCGGGCAGCTTCCGCAACTGGACCCGCCCAATGGCGGCGTGCAGCTCGTCCATGTTGAAGTTGAGCGACGCGAGGACGTTCTCGCCGTCGCCCCCCTGCTCGGGTCCGAACGGCTTGCCGCGGTCGGCGCAACGCCGCGCGCGCCAGTAGAGATCCTCGCTTTTCGTGAAAACGACGCCGCCCTGGCCGGCGGTGGCGTGGTGCTTGCCGAACATGGTCGAGAAGACGGCGACGTCTCCGAGGGTCCCGGCGGGCCTTCCCCTATAGGCGGCGCCGTGCGTCTGGGCGCAGTCCTCGATCACGGGAATGCGGCGCGGACGGGCCAAATCCATGATGGGATCCATGTCGGTCGGGAAACCGCCGATGTGGGCGACGATGATCGCGCGGGTGCGCTCGGTGATTCGCGCCTCGATCTGCTCGGCGCCCATGTTGTAGCTGCCGGGCGCGGAGTCGGCCGGCACGGGCACGCAGTTCGCAATGGCCACCGGCATGATTCCGCCCGGATCGCTGATCGGAGGAACGACGACCTCGGTGAACGGCTCGATGTCCAAAGCGCGCAATGCGACGTAAAGCGCGTTGGTTCCCGAATTCACCCCGTCGGCGAAGCCGCCGCCGAGAAACTCGGCGAACTCGCGGCAGTAGGCTTCCTCCTGGGGCCCGTTGTATCCGAGAACGTTGCTCCCCTTGTCAATCGCTTCGTCGAAGAGGGCGAGCACGGCCTGCTTCTCTTCTTCGCCGAAGAGTCGCCGCGAAGGCCAGGGCTCCGTCCGGGTCTTCGGACCGCCTTCGATGGCCAGACGCGCTGATTTCCGGTCGTTCATCGGGGACCTCCTCCGCCGAGTCGGTCGGGCCTCGGAGTCTGCGTTTGCGGAGCGGCGACCGAACCGCCCGCGCCTACTGGCCCGAGACGACGTTGTAGAACAAATGGACGGCCGGTTCGGGCGGCGCGGCGCCGCCGGCGCGGAAGATCTGGCCGCGGCTCCGTGCGCCGTTCGTCGGATCGTACACCAGGGCCAGCGCGCCCTCGTCGTCGTTTTCGGGCCACATGGGGTACTCTATGGTGCGGTAGATGCCGGCGGTCGCCTCGGTCTGTTGCGGCCCCGCCGATTCCACGATGTACGTGTCGTTGGGGTAATTCACGCGGCCCATGTACCAGTCCCCTCCCGACCAGTGCGCGCCTGCCTTGCCGCACCCGAATTCGTAAATCCGGACCTCCTGGCGACCAGCGCCGCGACCGAAAGCGGGAGCGGGGATGGAACTCAGGTAGGCGACGGGCGTGGTCAACTTGTTCAGACCCGCGTAGAGGATCCCGTTCCAGTCGGAATGAGGATACGTATTCCACTCCAACATGTAGGCTTCGAGGCCCGTCGCGATGGAGCGCATGTCGGCTTTCGTGCGCGAGACCTTGGCGCGGACCTGCGCCTCAAGGAAATTGGGAAGCGCGATGGCGGCGAGGATGGAAATGATGGCCGCCACGATCAACAGTTCGATCAACGTAAAGCCTCCGCGCGAGTCCGTCATCTCTTTTTGGCCTTTCCCTCTCGAGTCCCATCGCATCGGGGATGGGC
>DATKZW010000674.1:0-9112 GCA_035527775.1 Sumerlaeia bacterium
CACGTACGGCGCCACATAGTAACAGTAGGCGTCGGGCACGGTTTGCGTCACCACGAGACGCTGATAGCCGCCGAAGGGGTACCACGAGTAGACCCAGGGACAGTCGCCGAAGCGAATGCCTCCGCCGTAGCCGTAGCTGAAGTAGATGGCGCTATAGTCGTCGTCGAAGTCATAGTAGAAGCCGGCGGCAAAACCGGGTGCGTAGGATACGGCGTAGGGCCAGTGCCAGGAGCTGGAGTAGTAGTAGGTGCTGTACCAGGGGAACGTGTAGTAGTGCGCGTAGCGGTACGGCGAGCAGCGATAGGTGCGGTAGTAGACCGCGCCCGGCCGGTCGTAGCGGTAGCGGAAGTTGAAGCTGGAGCTGCTGCCGAGGTGGGGGGCGTAGAAATTCCAGCTGAAGGAGACCGGGCCCAGGTCCCACCAACAGTCGTCCACGTAGTCCCTATAGTACTGATGGGAGCGGCGGCGGCTCACCGTGCGGTAATCGGGACGCGGACGGTTGCGCCTGAGATCTCGCCCCCCGATACGCCTGGAGGAGGCGGAACGCGACGAGTATCGCCCGGAATCGCGACCGCGCGACGAGGCAGCCTCCATTTCCCCCCGCGACGTTGGTTGGTAACGGTCGGGCTCCATCTCGTGCGCTCTTTCCCGGGATTTGTAGACGGCCGGGCCGGAGTCGCCCTCGGATTGGTAACGGCCGCCGCGGTCCCTGGAGATCTCTTCTGGGCGAGATGGTTCATCGCCGGTCCCGCGCCCGCTGCGAGAGGCCCCCCGATCCAGACTCGGTCTGGAAGTCGCCGCTTCCTCCTTGGGGCGCTCGTCGGAGGTCGAGCCGAAAATGCCGCGCGAAGATCGCGAGGGTTGAGACCCCTCAACCGGCTGAAGGCGCGACGGGGATGCGGCGTCCTCCCTTGCGGCCCGGGGGCTCGTGACGCGGCTTCTTGAAGGGGCCGAATCCGAAGGCTCCTGACGGTTTGGGCGGGGTCGGTCGCGCGAGACCGTCCCGTCCCTTCCCAGTACCGTTCGCGATGAGCGCGATGGCGCCACGTCCGGGGCCGGTCTGGGTGACTGTGACGGACGCGCAGGGGCGACGTGCGTGGGCGCACTGGGTGGAGCGCTGCGGGTCCCGCGCTCCGTGGGGGCCATTCGACTTTGCTCGGGGGCCGTCATTCGAGACGGGCGCGACGGTTCGTCCTCCTTCCCCGGTTGTGAACGCGTGCGTTGCGCCAGAGCGGGGGTGGACATAACGGTCAGCAACATAACGAGTCCGATGGCTCGAAAAGCGATAGAAGCTAGGTTGCGCATGGTCAGACCCTCCTTATCCGAACGCCGTTCTCCACGCTTCTCTAATGCTACTCGAAAACCATCCCGGTGGCAAGAGAATATCGGGCAACTGGCGTTTTTTAGACATTTGTGAGATCGGCGAATGGGGGGGGCGAGGTCTCCGCAGAGGGATTCTTCTCCTTGCGCCAGCCCCCCCTTCTGCTTTACACTGCCGCAGCAACTCCCCCGTTCGCCCCGCGGGAGTCTGTGAGGACCGTCGCCAGAGGCAGCGCCGGGCTCCCGGAGCGCGGGGCGGGAGGGAACCGGCCGACCGCCATGTCCAGTCTTCTCGTGATCAAGGGTCCCGACATCGGTGTCAAACACCTCCTCGGCAGGAGAACGACCATCGGCCGGGCGCCCGAGAACAACATCCAAGTGCCCGATCCCAGCATTTCGCGCTGCCACTGCGAGATCAGCCAGCGGGGCCTGTCGTACCGCATCCACGACACGGGCAGCAAGAACGGCGTATTGGTCAACGGCGAGCTGGTCAAGGAAAAGACCCTCTTGCGCAACGACAAGATCGTGATCGGATCGAGCACCTTTCTCTTCAACCCCGACCGCGACCTGAAGAACACCCGTTTCAGCAATAAACGCGTCCATTTCTCATCGCCCACCGACGAGACAATCCTGCGTCTCGCCGAGAAATCGGCCGAGCGCCCGCCCGGCGAAGATCGCGAGAACGAGGCCTTCGCCATGGCCTCGGATCTCATCTGCCAGCTCAGCCGCCTTTTTTCCTCTCCGGAGCTCCCCCTTCCCGAAGCGTTGGAGCGCATCCTGCGAACGCTCATGGAGGTCTTCGGCGCCACCTGCGGATGCCTCCTGGTATGGGACAACGTGGCCGGGGAGTTTGTTCCCATGGTCGTCCTTTCCGACCAAGAGGAATATCAGGTCTCGCTGAACGTAATCCGGTGCGTTCTCGAGGAGAAAAGCGCCGTTCTCATCCCGGCGAGCGGTGACGAGGCGATCTTTTCCGGGCAACCCCGCGCCACCCTCCCCTTGGCGAGGGAAACGCCGGGGGACGGGTCCGCCTTGTGCGTTCCTTTTCTGAAGGGGGACTGCGTCAACGGCTTGATTTACCTGGAGATACCGGACAGCGACAACCTCTTGTTCCAGGACGTCCGGCTGCTGCAGGGGGTGGCGGACCTTGCCGGGAAGGCGGTTGAGAACTTCCAGACCCTCGACGCGATGGCTCGGGAGAAGACCGGAACCAAGGACGTGGAGGAGTACGCCCTCATCGGCGCCAGTCCTGCGTTCAAACAGGTCTTGGATCTGGTCGGCAAGGTGGCCGGCGTCGATTCAACCGTTCTGTTGACCGGCGCCACGGGCACGGGCAAAGAGATAATCGCCCGCGAGATCCATCGGCGCAGCAAACGGGCGAAGTACCCGTTTCTCGCCATCAACTGCGCCGCCATCCCGGAGACGCTTATCGAGAGCGAGCTTTTCGGCCATGAGCAGGGAGCGTTCACGGGCGCCGACCGCCTGCGCCGCGGGTGGCTTGAGACCGCCCACGGCGGCACGCTCTTCCTCGATGAGATCGGCGAGATGACCCCGGCCACTCAGATCAAGCTGCTCCGTTTCCTGCAGGAGCGCGTGATCACCCGGGTCGGGGGACACCAGGCCATCAGCGTCAACGTCCGCATCGTCGCCGCCACCAACATCCACATCGAGGAGGCGGTGCGCGAGAAGCGCTTCCGCGAGGACCTTTGGTATCGCCTCAACGTCTTCGAGATCAAGATGCCCGCGCTCACCGAGCGGCGCGACGACATTCGTCTGCTTGCCGATCATTTCCTGCGCCAATACGCCCGCACTTACAACAAGCCGGTGATCGGTCTTTCCGACGCCGCTCTCCGGCAACTGGAGACACACGATTGGCCAGGCAACATCCGAGAACTCCAGAACGCCGTTGAGCGCGCCGTTCTCTTGTGCGACGGCGGGGTCCTCGAACCGCGGGATTTCAACCTGATCCCGGCGGCGGCGGCGGCGTCGCCCTTGCAGCCTTCCCCGTCCGGCCCCGAGACCCTGCCCCTGGTCGAGGTCGAACGGCGCTGCATCCTTGCCGCCCTGGAAGATTGCAATTGGAACCAAGTTCAAGCGGCTCGCAGCCTCCAGATTCACCGCAACACCCTGCACAAGAAGATCGTTGACCACGGTCTCAACCCGAGAAGCGAGTGAGCCTGGGACCGGAAAGCGATCTCTCACCTCGCCTCAAGGGGAAGGAATGGCGACGCATGATTGCGACGGGACTGAAGTACGGATGCAACCCCCACCAGAAAGTGGCGCGACTCACTTACAGGGGGGAACGGTCGCCTCTCGCGATCCTCAACGGGAAGCCGAGCTACATCAGCATCCTCGACGCTCTCGGCGCGTGGCAGGTCGCGCGCGAACTGCGCCGGGCGACCGGGCAGCCGGGAGCGTCCTCCTTCAAGCACGTCAGCCCGGCCGGCGCGGCCATCGGCAAGCCCCTGAGCGATGTCCTGCGCGAGGTCTACATGATCCGCGACGACATGGAACTCTCGCCCGCGGCCACAGCCTACGCTCGCGCGCGGGGGGCCGACCGCCTGTCGTCCTACGGCGACATCGCCGGCATAAGCGACATGGTCGACGCGGCAACGGCCAAGCTGCTCAAAGCCGAGGTCGCCGACATCATCATCGCCCCCGACTACGAGCCCGAGGCCCTCGAGATCCTGAAGACCAAGAAGAAGGGCAACTACATCATCTTCCGGATCGACCCGGACTACGAGCCTCCCGAAATGGAGATGCGAGAGGTGTTTGGCTTCCGCCTCGAGCAGAGCCGCAACAACGCCCCGGTGACGCCCGCCCTCCTCGAAAACGTCGTCACCAAGCGCAACGATCTCGATGACGACGCCCGCACAGATCTCCTTGTCGCCACCGTGGCGCTGAAGTACACCCAGTCCAATTCCGTGACGGTCGCCTATGACGGCCAGGTCATCGGCAACGGCGCGGGGCAGCAGTCGCGCGTTCACTGCGTGCGCCTGGCGTGCGCCAAGGCGGACAAGTGGATGCTCCAGCAACACCCTCGTGTGCGCGGTCTGAAGTTCGCCGACGGCCTGACGCGGGCCGAAAAGACGAACGTCATCGACCAATTCCTGCTGTGGGACGAACTGTCACAGCCCGAGATCGACGAACTGAACGCCAAACTGGCCGAGAAGGCCGAACCGTTGACGGCCGAGGAACGCCGCAAGTGGATCGATCGGTTCTCAGGCGTGGCGCTCAGCTCCGACGCCTACTTCCCGTTCCGAGACAACATCGACCGCGCCAGCCGCTCGGGCGTCCGGTTCGTCCTTCAGCCCGGGGGTTCCTTGCGCGATGATCTGGTGATTGAGGCCGCCGACGGCTACGGGATGACCATGGCGATGTCGGGCGTGCGCTGGTTCCTGCATTGAGGCGCTCCTGCCGATCGCAAGGACGGGACTCGCGCCCCCGCCGGCGGAGTCATGGGATTTCGACTTCCTCCTCAACTGGCCGCCGCCCGCCCTTTTCGCGTTCGCCGCCGGTTTCTCGGCTTGCCGGGCAGCGCCGGAAGGCGCAACGTCGGAAAGCCTTGCAGTGGCTCACGCTATCCTTGTAGGCTGTGCGAGCTCTGGCAGGCTTTGGAGACCGGTTGATTAAAGGATGGGGACGGGGAACCATGAGTCAGGAAGGGGCAGTGCTCTTCTTCTCCCTGCGACTGGACAGGGTCCGGCCGGTCGCGGCTCCTTTGCAGGAAGAGGGTTTCGAGGTCGTCTTTGCCGCAAGTCCCCAGGAAGCAATCGCGGCCCTTCGCGAGCGCCCCTTCGATCTCTTGATTGTGGACAGCGCCATGGCGAAGCCATCGGCCAAGGAATTCCTGGCCAAGACTCGGGAGTTGCTCCCCAGGATCCTGCGCGCCGTCTTTGAGGACGCCGCCACGGGAGTCGATCTGCGTCCGCTTGTCAACGACGCGAGTCCGTGCGCCGTCTTTGCCGGCTCGGTGGAACCGAGCCGCGTCCGCACGCTTATCGGCCGACAGAGGGAACTCTTCCAGAACGCGTCCCTGGGCGCCGACGCGGTCGACGCCCGAAAGGACCTGGCCCAGTTCAGGGACCGCATTGCGCAGCTGGAACAGGAGAACCGGCGGCTGACGCGCCAGCTCGCCGCAATGGGTCGCAGACCCAGCGCCGCGGGCCAGGCTGGAGTCGAAGCGCTTGCGGGCGGTCTGGGGGCCAGGCTCGACGCCGGGAAGCGCAGGGCGGCGGAAGAACGGGCGGAGTTCGACAAGCAACAGAAGGCCGAGATCGATCCCAACGCCGCGGACATGGTGGACGAGGTAGCCCGCGTGATCCGCATTCTCCTCGAAAGGCCCGAAATCCATCTCCCCGTCCTTCCCCAGGTCGGGGCCGAGGCGCAGAAACTCACGGCAAGCGAGACCTCCTCGTTCGAGCAGATAGCCGAGGTCGTCGCGCTCGACCCCGGCATGTCGGCCCGCATCCTCGAGGTGGCCAACTCCCCGCTCTACGCCGGGGTCGAGCGAATCCGCAGCTTGCGGAACGCCGTCTCGCGCATCGGAATTCGCGAGACGCGCAACATCGTCCAAGCCGTCGCGTGCGAGGATCTCTTCAAGTCGAACGACAAGCGGCTCTCGGATCTGATGGGTCAACTCTGGATGCACAGCCTCGCTGTCGCCTACTCCAACGAGATACTGGCCAAGGCGCTCCTCATCGCCGAGAGCGACGATTTTTTCATGATGGGCCTCCTCCACGACGCAGGCAAACTCCTCATCATTCACTTGATTGAGGAAGGCTACAAGACCAAGATATGGACCCGAACGCTGATCGCGGCCGATCTGCTTCAGGAGCTCTTCAACCGCCACCACAACGCCTTTGGCCTGCGCCTCATGGAGAAATGGGATTACCCAGAGCCCTTCCGCTCGGTCGTCAGTTTGCATAATGACGACGAGCACGTCCGCCAGCACGACGAAGCGGTCGTAGTGACGTACTACTCAAACCTTCTGACCCGGAAGCTCGGTTTCAGCTTGCGGCTCCACGACGAGGCCGCGCTCGGCAGCCACCAGATCGCCCAAGCGCTCAACATGAGCGACCAGGCCCGCGACCAGATCCTTCAGGATGTCGAAGCTACCGTCGGCAAGCTCAGGGCAAGCTATCTGTAGTCATTTTCTCAGAAGGAATCCCGCGTTGACCCAGTTGGCGAGGTCCTCGCGGTTGCCGTCGCCCGCGTCAGTCACCGCCAGACTGATGACTTTCGCGCCGTCGGGGATCTCGACGCGGAAACGCCAAGGGGGTTGGGAAATCCGCATGATGGGGCTTTCGGCCTGGAGCTCGCCGTCGATGAATACGCGGAACGCGACGCTCGGGAAAGACGCTCTCTGGCATCCGAGATTGTGCGACAGCATGGACTCGTCCGCTCCCGCCTGCGCGACGAAAGCCTCGTACTCCGGTTTCACGGAGTAGACGAGCTGGCACGGGGCGTATACTCCCATGCCTTTGTCGAACTTCTCGCCGCGCAGCTGGAGCGGCGTCTGGGCGTAAGATCGGTCCCGCTGAGGAGGCGGGTTGGGACTGCCTCCCGGCGCGGCCAGCCAGTTCCAGCCTCCGGCCATCGTTATCTGCGCGGGTTCGAGATCGGAGATGAACACGTCCGGCGTCGGCGGCAAGGGCGCCTGCCTGACGTAGCGACACTCGCTTGGAAGACTCACTCTTCGCCCCTTCTGAAACGCCGCCGCGCGCAACGTGGTCGAATCGCGAATCTCAAACGGCGCCGCGTAGCGACTGGAGGCGGGTCCCGGCTCGGCGCCGTCCAGCGTGTAGCGGATCTCGGCCTTTGGGTTGAAAGGAAACGACATCGAGATCTCGAGAGAATCCTTAAAGACCTGGGGTCGGTCTTGGAATCCCCAAGGGACGATCCGGACGGGATCGACGACGCAGTCGTCGCTCCATTTTCCCGCTTTGCGCAGCTCGGCCTCGAAGTCGATCGTCGGCGCCAGGCGCTTCTCGATATGCTCGACGGCGGCGTTCGTCAGCCGGTCGGCGGACGCGGCGCCTTGGTTCGCATAGAACGCCTCCGTCAGATCCCGGGCTAGGATGCATCGCATTCCGGCCTTGACCATGGTGCGGACGCCTTCCGGTTTCCCGAACAGGCACATGTTGGTCGCGAAGCCGGTATAGATGATGTGCGTAATCCCCTTCGTCTTGCACCACGTGAAGACTTCCTCGGCATCGGCCGAAACGAGATCCCCCTCGGCAATCACCATGCCGGGATGGATGGCGCGCTCTCCGTAATTGACGATGCACCCGAAGCCGCCGTGGCACATGCACCCTTCCGAGCCTTCGCCGTTGGGGAACGGGGGGATCGAGATCTCGAGGGGTTCGGGCAGCGGAAGGCGCGGCAAGGCGGCCATGCGTTCGCGTTGCGGCGTTCCCGCCATCGAGCTGGCCGCGTCGGTAGGCGCATGCACGACCGTCATGCCCAGTTCGCGCGCCCCTTGCAGGGCGCGGTTCATCCGCGGGATGCGGCCTCCGGCCAGGCCGGTCCACGTCGAGCACCAGTGGTACTCCCACGCGTCGATAACCAGCACGAGGGTGCGTCTGGGGTCGATCGTTTCCTTCGCGATCGACGGCGCGCCGGTCTCGGGGTCCCGCCGTTGAAGATCCAGTTCCATCATCTCGACGTCTCCTTTGCCGGTGGAAGTCGTTGGCGCGCGTTCGGCGCCGGCCCATAATCCTCCACTGGACGCGAATGCCATAAGAATAAGAACGCGAACCGCCCGGCGGCCGGACGCCGGGAACGAGGTCTCTCGGATCTTCCGCACTATCGCTTCCCCTTGCGGCGGATTCGCGCGGCGCAACATTTGTATTCGGCCGTGCGCGTGACCGGGTCGAACACGTCGTTCGTCAGGACGTTTGTGGGCGCCTCGACGAAGTGGAAGGGCATCCAGATCGTATCGACCCGCATCTTCTCCGTGACCTCGGCGCGCGCCACGATCCGGCCCCGCCGCGTCTCGACCTCGACCGGGTCCCCCTGCTTGATCGCGTAGCGCTTGGCCGTGCGGGGGTGCATCTCGACGAAATTCCCGGGCTGCTTCTGGTTCGTCACCGGCGCTTTCCGCGTCATGTTGCCGATGTTGTAATGATAGAGCGTCCGGCCGGTCGAGAGGATGAGGGGATAGTCGTCGTCCGGCTCTTCCTTCTGCGGGGCGAAGGCGATCGGCGTGAAGAAGCCGAGCCCGCGCGTGAAACGACCTTCGTGCAGGTACTTCGTCCCGGGATGGTCCGGCGCGGGGCAGGGCCATTGCAGACCGACGTCCTCGATGCGGGCGTAGCGGATGCCCGCCATGGACGGGGTGAGCGCGGCCAGCTCGTCCCAGATCTCCGAGGGGTGTCCGTAAGGCATTTCGTATCCCATGGCATGCGCCACGTCGCTGATGATCTGCCAGTCGGGCCGCGCCTGGCCGGGGGGATCGACGGCCTTGCGGATGCGCTGCACGCGGCGTTCGCTGCATGTGAAAGTGCCGTCCTTCTCCGCAAAGCAAGCGCCCGGAAGGATCACGTCGGCGTGTTTGGCGGTCTCGCTCATGAAGATCTCCTGGCATACGAGGAAATCGAGCTTCCCCAGAGCCTCTATCACTTTAGACTGGTTCGGCTCGGAACTGACGGGATCCTCCCCCATGACGTAGAACGCTTTCAGGGCGCCCTCACCGGCTTGTTCGATGAAGTCCGTGACGCGCCCCCCCTTGTTCTCGGGCAGTTCGACGCCCCACGCCTTTCCGAATTTCTCGCGCGTCGCCGGATCGTCC
>DATKZW010000675.1:0-3401 GCA_035527775.1 Sumerlaeia bacterium
CACCATCTCTATGATGACCGATTCCTTCCCCACGTCCACGATGCGGGCGCGGAAGATCGACGCAATCTGCATGATCTCCCCCCGGGTCTCTCGGTTGCAGGACACTTTGGCGAGCGCCAGCTCGCGCTCGACATGGGACTCGGACGTGAGGTCCTGGACCCGGATGACGTCGATCAGTTTGCGCAGCTGCTTGATGATTTGCTCGATGATGAAATCGTCGCCGTGCGTGACGATGGTGATGCGCGAGATCGTCGGATCGGTAGTCTCCCCAACCGCCAGGCTGTCGATGTTGAAGCCGCGGCAGGAGAACATTCCGGCGATCCGCGCCAGGACCCCAAACTGGTTCTCGACCAGGCAACTGATGACGTGTCTCATGCTAGGCCATGCCTCCCATCATCTGGCGCACTCCCGCCCCCGCCGGGATCATGGGGAAGACGTTCTCCTCTTCCTCCACGAGGAACTCGGCGAAAACGACGTTCTCGGTCTCGAGCATTCTCTCAAGAGTGGGTCGGACTTCCTCGACGGCGCGCGCTCGGAATCCCGCCCCGCCGCACGCCTCGGCGACCCGGACGAAGTCGGGCAGATAGGCGCCTTCAGGAAGGCTCGGAGCGCGGGCGCGCAGGCACACGCCGGAGTAGTTCCTGTTGTAGAACATCTCCTGCCACTGGCGCACCATGCCGAGGTAGCGATTGTTGAGGATGACGACCTTCACGTGCAGTCCTTCGTTCACGGCGGTCGTCAACTCCTGCATGTTCATCTGAATGGAGCCGTCGCCGGCGAAGTCGACGACGAGCTGGTCGGGAAAGGCCAATTTGGCGCCGAGGGCGGCGGGGAAGCCGAAACCCATGGTTCCGAGCCCGCCGCTCGAGAGAAAGTGGCGGGGTCTCGTGTAGGTCCAGAAATGGGCGGCCCACATCTGGTGTTGGCCCACTTCGGTCGCCACGATGGCGTCGCCGCCCGTCAGTTTGAAGAGTTCGTCGATCACGTACTGGGGGCGGAGCTTGCCGTCGTCGGTCTTGTATGTGAGGGGACAGTTCTTCTTCCATTGCGCGCACTGCTCGATCCACTCGGGATGCTCGGCGGGCTCGAGGAGTTTCACCAGCTCGGCCAGGATTTGGGCGCAGTCGCCGACGATGGGAACCGTGACGGGGATCGATTTCGAGATAGACGACGGATCGATATCGATATGGATGATTTCCTCGCGGTTGGGGGCGAACTCCGTAAGCTTGCCCGTGACGCGGTCGTCGAATCGGGCGCCGACGGCGATGATGCAGTCGCAGTTGTGCATGGCATGGTTGGCGTACTGCGTGCCGTGCATGCCGAGCATTTTCAGGGCGTAGGGGTGATCCTCGGGGAAAACGCCGAGCCCCAGCAGAGTCGTCGCGCAGGGGATCTGGCACTTCTCGGCGATCTCGACGAGCAGTTTCTGGCACCGGACGTTGTTCGCTCCGCCCCCCACGTACAAAAGGGGACGCCGGCTCTTGAGGATCGTCGCGGCGGCCCGTTTGATGGCCATCATGTTGCCCCGGGTGGTGGGCTTATAGGAACGGAGATCGGCCTTCTTGGGATAGGCGTAGTCTTCCAAAGCGGTCTGTTGCACGTCTTTGGGCAGATCGACGACGACGGGCCCCGGACGGCCGGAGTTGGCGATGTAAAAAGCCTCCTTCAGGATCCGGGGCAGATCCTCGACTTTGCGCACGAGGAAATTGTGCTTGGAAATGGAACGCGTGAAACCGACGACGTCGACCTCCTGAAAGGCGTCGTTTCCGATGGCGGCGGTGACGACCTGCCCGGTGATGACAACCACAGGGATGGAGTCCATGTAGGCGGTCGCGATGGCCGTGGCTAGGTTCGTGGCGCCCGGGCCGGAGGTCACCATGCACACGCCCGCGCGTCCCGTGGCCCGGGCGTACCCGTCGGCCATGTGGCCGGCGCCCTGCTCGTGGCGGACGAGGACGAAGCGGGGCATCCCGGGACGGTTCAGAACGTTGAAAACGTCGATGATGGCGCCTCCGGGAAAGCCGAAGACGACTTCGACCTTCTCCTGTATCAGGGCGTCCATCAGGATTTCGGCTCCGGTCATTTTCATGGCGTTTCATCCACTCCTTCCGCTTCCTCGAAGGAGGCAGTTTATGGGAAGGCCCGGGGGTCTTCAAGTTCTTTTTTGGGGCCCCCAAAATGGTGGAGAATAGCGTGGCGGGCGTGTATGAGGGTTGCGGGCGTTCCGATCGCCGAGCGTTGCGCCTTTGCGCCCTCGGGACGGAGCCGGAGACGTCGCTCATGGCCGGCGGATGGGTCGGTGATCATCCCCCGAACGGACAAGAAGGGCTGGATCTTGGATCACGATTCTCTTTCAGACCTGGGCGTCCGGGGACTCGTTCACGCGTGGGCGGACGGGCAGGAGCCGCACGGAGTCGCCCACCGCACGCTGAGCGCGGGGCTGCGCGCAGCGTCGGGCCTTTGGTGGCTGGGGACGATCTGTCGGTCGGCAACTTTTCGTTCCGGTCTTCGGCGGCGACGCCGGGTGGACTGCCCCGTGGTCAGCGTGGGCAACCTGACGGTGGGCGGAACGGGCAAGACGCCAATGGTGATGGAGGTGGCCCGGTTCTTCTGGCGAACCGGCCGGCGCGTGGCGGTCGTGAGCCGGGGCTACGCCCGGAAGGCCGAGGGAGTTCCCTTGGTAGTCAGCCGCGGAGAGGGGGGGCTTCTTGTGGGTCCGCAGGAAGCGGGCGACGAGCCGGCGATGATCGCCCGCGCGCTTCCCCAGGTCGCCGTCGTAGTGGGCGCCCGGCGGCACGACGCCTGCCGCCTGGCGCGTTCGGAATGCGGCGCCGACGTCATCGTTCTCGATGACGGCTTTCAGCGCCAAGCGCTTGCCCGAGACTGCGATCTGGTACTGTGGGACGCCCTTCGACCTGCCGATCACATGGCTCTCCTGCCGCGGGGATTGATGCGGGAGGGACTCGGCGCTCTCCGCCGGGCGCACGGGCTGATCTTCACCCGCTGCAACCTCGGCGAGGCGATCGAACCGGTTCTGGCGCGTGTGAAACGGGCGGCCCCCCATCTTGTGGTCTTTTTCAGCGATCTTCTCGCGGGCGATCTGCGTCCCTTCGGCGCCCCGGGAGATCGGGCGCCAGCCGAGACGCTGCGAGGAAGGCGTGTGGCGGCCGTCTGCGGAGTGGGGAATCCTCGGTCATTCTGGCGACTGCTCGAGTCGCTGGGCGCGGATCTCGTACTCCGCCACGCGTTTTCGGACCACTACCGTCCCACGCGGCGAGAGTTGGACTCCCTCGTCGCGAAGGCGTCCGATGCGGGCGCACAACAACTCATAGTGACGGAGAAAGACCTGGAGAATCTGCCCAATGAATGGGCGCCCGGGATTCCCACGCTGGCTCTGCCGG
>DATKZW010000676.1:0-3588 GCA_035527775.1 Sumerlaeia bacterium
GGCGACGACGTTTTCCTCGATCATGGTCGAGCCCAGGTCGTTGGCGCCGAAGAGAAGGGCGATCTGGGCGACGTCGCGCCCTTGCGTCACCCAAGAGGCCTGGACGTTGTCGATATTGTCGAGGTAGAGACGAGCGATTGCCAGCGTGCGGAGGTAGTCGTGGGCGCCCGCGCCGTAACGGAGCGCTGGCCGGCTCGCGCCGCTAGAGACCCGGCTCGCGCTCCGACTCTCGCGACCCAGCGGCGTGTTGTGCGCTTGAAAGGTCCAGGGAATAAAGGCCGTGAATCCCGGGCGCCCGGCCTGACCCGCTTCGTTCTGGAGCGCGCGGATTCGTTCAAGGTGCTCGGCCCTTTGGGCTGCCGTCTCGCCGAGACCGATGACCATGGTGGCGCTCGCCCGCAATCCCTCGGCGAAGACGGCGCGCATGACGCCGATCCAGTCGTCGGCCGAGCATTTCCGCGGACTCAGGCGCTTTCGGAGGCGGTCGCTCAGGATTTCCGCCCCGCCGCCCGGCACGGAATCGAGGCCCGCCTCGCGCAGTCGCCGAATCGTCCGCGGCCAGTCGAGTCCCGCCTTGCGAGCCAGGAATTGGATCTCGGGCGGCGAGAGGGCATGGATGTGAAGGCTCGGCCAGCGCTCGCGCATCCAGCGAAAAAGGTCCTCGTACCAAGCCAGATCCAGGTCGGGACACAATCCCCCTTGCATGAGAATCTGGGGCGGCGGAAGGCCCCCGTTCTCCAAAGGCTTCTCGGGCGCGCGGGCCGGGCGGCTCGCGCAGAGCTCGACGAGTTCCTCGATTTTCGACGCGATGGTCTCGCGGTCGAGAACGTATCCCTCCGCGTCGCCGCAGGGGCGGGCGAAGGCGCAGAAGGCGCAGAGCGATTCGCATTGATTCGTGGTGTTGATGTTTCGGTCGACGACGTAGGTAACGACGGGTTCCGGATGCAGGCGGCGGCGCACGGCACGGGCCGCGCGGCCGAGCTCGAGCAGATCGCCGTTCGTGAAGAGGCGCTCCGCCTCGTCCGGCGTCATGCGCCGCTCACCCGACGCGACGGCTTCGAGCAGAGCCGAGTCCGTCCGCCTCTGGCCGCGGCCCCGAGACGCAAGGTGTGGGGCCGTCTCCGACGGGCGATTCGAACGGGATCTCCCAGTCTCTTCATGGTCGCCGTCCTCGTCCCAGGAATCGCGGACCGCTTCGTAGAGGGCGTCGCGTTCGACGGGACGCAGCCCCGCCTCGCGGATGAGGGCGCGGATTTCCTCGGGCGCGAGGGATTGGGGCGATTCGGCGCCCGCGCTGTGGTGGATGCGTTCGACGGCGACCGTGCCGTCCAGATCGTCGGCGCCCCACGCCAGAGCCAGTTGCGCGACCTTGGGTCCGAGGGACACCCAATAGGCCTTGATGTGGTCGAAGTTGTCGAGGATCAAGCGGGCGAGGGCGATCGTTTCGAGAACCCGGCGACCCGTCGCGCGGGGGAGGCGAGCGAGCTCCGTGTTGGCGGGGTGGAAAACCAGGGGCACGAAAGCCGTGAATCCCGCCCGCCCGCCGGTGTGCGCCTCGTCTTGCAGAGCGCGAAGCCGGTAGAGGTGGTCGAGTCTTTCCTCCGGGGTCTCCACGTGCCCAAAGAGCAGCGTAGCCGTGGAGCGGAGCCCCAGCCGGTGGGCGCGGCGGTGAACGTCGAGGTATCCTTCGCCATCGAGCTTTTCGGGGCAGACTTGGCGACGCACGCGGTCGCTGAGCGTCTCCGCGCCGCCGCCGGTGAGCGAACCCAGGCCGGAGTCGATGAGTCGGCGCAAGGCGTCGTCGACGCTCAAGCGGTCCCGGCAGGCCAGGTGGGCGATCTCGACCGCCGTGAAGGCCTTCAGATGGACCTCGGGGAAGCGCTCGCGCAAGCCCCGCAAGACGCGCTCGTAGAAGTCGAGTCCTAGATTCGGACTCAGCCCGCTCACCAGATGAAACTCCCGGACGCCGGGCGGCGCCATCCGCTCGACATAGTCCCAGATCTCCTCCGGGGCCATTTCGTAAGCGGCCGGATCGTCCGCATCGCGCCGATAAGCGCAAAAACGGCAACGGTTGACGCAAAGGTTCGAGACGTTGACGTGGAGGTTGACGACGTACGTGGCCCGGTCGCCGTTCTTAGCCCGGCGACGCATCGCGGCCAAGCGGCCCAGCTCGAGAAGGTTCGCCTCGCGAAGAAGACGAAGCCCTTCTTCGAGGGAAAGGCGTCCGCCGGCCTCAACGGTCTCGACGATGGAATCAAACGATGGGATTTCCATTTCTCGCACCCGTGAACTCGGCCTCGATTGTATGGCATCGCGGCGAGGAAATCGACAGGATTCCCAGGCCCGACGGTGGAGGGGATCGAGCTGCCGGGATTCCTCGCCTTGTCGGCCGTGCGGACGGAGCACGGGACTTGGCCAAGAGTCGTTTTCTGTTTTGGCCTTTGCGGGAGGTGTGCTAAATTGGCTCTATCATGACTTTCCTGCCCGTCAGGGAGGAAAGGTCGTTCTTCAGATTCGTCACGCAAAGGGCAGGCGTTCGCCAGATGACCTCCCAACCCGGTGAGGAGTTCTCCGCCTCGAGTTCCAGTTCCTCCCCTTCCCCTCGTCTCAGGCCGAGCCCGCTCAACGGGCAGACCTGGATCCTGCTCCTGATTGCCCTCGCCTTCGTCGCGGCCACGCGGCTCCTCTATCTGGGAGAGCGCGTGTTCTACCACGACGAGAGTCTGTTCGCATTCTACGCCTGGCAACTGGCAACCACCGGGACCTACACTGCCCCCGACGAAGCGACTCCGGGTGCGGCGACGGACCTTCCCCACCACCCCCTTCTCCACGGCCCTCTCCAGATGCAGCTGATCGCCGGCGTGTTCTACCTGGCGCGTCTGCTGGGCGTCTTGGGCGACGGCGACGCGGCGGCGCGTCTGTTGGCGGCGTTGTCGGGGATCGCGCTGCTCTTTCCCATCCTTGCTTTGCGACGCCAGATTCACCGCCAAGGCGTGGTGTTTGCGGCGGCGATGGCGGCCGTTTCGCCCGGCATCTGGTACTACTCGCGCTTTTGCCGCAACGAGGCGCCCTTCCTTCTTGTCACGTTGACGCTGGTCGTCGTGGTCTCACGGGGCTGGCGGTCGCGTCGCCCCGTCGGGTGGATCGTGGCCGGATGCCTTCTGGTCGCCATGCTGGTCGCTCTCAAAGAGAATTCCCTTTTCATCCTCTTCGACGGCGTCTCTTTCCTGGCGCTCCTTGCCGTTTTCGACAGGCGCGCCCGCGCAACGGGCTCCTCCGCGGACGGCCTTCTGAAGCGACGCGGCGCGGCGGCGCTCCTCGGCCGGTCGCTCAGCCAATACCGGTATGCCTGGATCAGCGGCCTCGCCTTGGCTTGGCTTCTCCTGGAGATCGTCTATACGAACGGCTTCCAGTGGCCGCGGTCCTTCTTGGGGATGTACGTGGAGCAGATGAAATACTGGTGGGGGCAGCACGCCGAGCAACGCATCCATGGGGAATTCCACTACCATCTGCCGATCCTGGCCCTTTACGAGCCGCTCGCCGTTCTCGTCCTGATCGTCGCTGTCGGCAGGATGCTTCGAGGAGGGA